>JAEXAZ010000208.1 GCA_023394255.1 Bacillota bacterium
AAGCAGGGAATACTGCCAGGGATTTTGCGGGGTCTCGGGGAGCATGATGACCAGGAAGGTCACACAGCCCATGACGATCGCGCCGCGTTTTCCCAGCAGATTGCAGAGCAGGATCAACAGTGTGACGCCAACGGAAACAGCCAGAATTCGCAGGAGAGAGAGCCGGATCAGCAGAACGGCCGAAGACAGCAACGCCCCGAACACTCCGCCGATTGCAATGCCGACGATCCGGTTGCGTGCCTGTTCGAGCGATTCCTCCAGAGTGGACTGCATGACAATCAGCGCGGCAATGCATGCATAGGACGCAGATCCCGGGATAACCTGATAAAGCAGGAGGCAAACTAAAATTGCCAGCGCTGTTTTCAGGTTGCGCATTCCCACATGGAAATCGGTTTTGCCCAGTTTCATATCGCCGTACCTCCATTTCAGCTTTTTTTCATTATACCACAAATGCAAAGCACGCAGTGGTATAATTGGCCATCAGGGCGGGAGCGGGCTTCGCGGGCGCATCGCCCTGGCTATAATCCGGGACAATAACCGCAAAGCGGTTATTATACCACAAGTACGAAGCATTTTATGGTTTGCTTCATCACAAAGCGGCACAATGTTGTATAGCGCGGCTAACCGCCAACTGTGATTTGCAAACCGACATGCGGATTGCAATGTGCTTATTATACCGGAACCTTTTGGTTCGGGCAAGGATTTGGCCTTTCAATGCGGCTTGATTTATGATACACTGAAACTGGAAAACTTATGCGCATATGCCTAAGCCGGGAGGAGGGATCTGCAATGGATGCTGTTTTTGATCTGATGGATTGGGGAATGGAAAAATGGAAACGTTTCACCGCTCTGGATGTTGCCGTTTTTAAAATCTTTTTGTTTTCGGCGGGTACTCTCTTCGGCATGTACGCCGTGAGGGGGCGCAGAGGGCTGGCGCCTCTGGTTCGGACCGTGGTTCTGCTCACCTCTTGCCGCCTGATCTGGCGGATGTTTGGAGCCGGCCGCAGCCAATGCTGAAGGAAGGGAAACTCTCATGGGAAAACTGCTGAGAAAAGCGCCGCGGCGCGGCAAACGAAAACGGGGCAGGCTGACCGCCGCGCTGATCATCGCGGCGGCTGCGGCCCTGCTTGGGTTAGCATTGTTTTCCCAGGTTTCCGAGGTTGCCGACGGAAAGGGGTTCTGGGATAACTTTCAGACTTCGCAGCAGGGCTGACAACATAAAAAGGGTGGAACAAACCGCAATATGAGAACAAACCGTCTTTATCTTCTGCTTGCGCTCCTGGTAATTTTTATCTGGGGCTCTACTTTTATTTCCACAAAAATTCTGCTGAATGACCTGACCCCCATCCAGATCATGCTGGCGCGGTATCTGATCGCCTATCTGGGGCTGCTGATCATCTATCCGCGCTTTCACCGTCCCGAGGGTACGAAATCCGAATTGAGATATCTCTTGGCGGCGCTGACAGGGAGCACCTTCTATTTTCTGGCGGAAAACTCCGCGCTGTCTTTTACGCAGGCCTCCAATGTGAGCCTGCTGATTTCCGCCGCGCCGATCCTGACCTCTGTCGCCGCGCACCTGTGCACCAGAGACGAAAAGATGAACCGCCGGCAGGTTTACGGGTTTCTGTCAGCAATAGCCGGTATTTTTCTCGTGGTATGCAACGGGAAGTTTGTGCTCAAACTGTCTCCCGCAGGCGACCTGCTGGCGCTTGCGGCCGCTTTGCTCTGGGCGTTTTACTGCATCCTGCTGCGCGGGTTTGACAGCCCCCACAAGCCCGTCTACATTACGCGCAAGATCTTCTTCTATGCGATCCTTACAATGGCGCCGCTCCTGCTTCTGGACAGGCGTCAGCCAGCCCCGGGTGCCTTTTTGCAGCTGCGGGTCTGGTTTCACCTTGTCTTTCTGGGGCTGGTGGCCTCGTCGGTCTGCTATGTTCTGTGGTATCAGGTGGTAGCCCACCTGGGCGCGGTGCGGGCCAATAATTTCGTTTATCTGAACCCGCTGGTAACGATGGTGTTCTCGGTCATCTTCCTGCGCGAGCGGATCACGCCGCTGATGTCGGCGGGCGGCGTGCTGATCCTGCTGGGCGTTATGATCGCGGAAGGCACGCTGGGGCGTCGGGAAGCCGTTACAGAACAGGAAAGGAAGGTGTCTGTTTGAGAAAGGAAACTATCCGAGGATACTGCATTGTCGCGGCATTCACCGTCATACTCTATCTGGGGCTGAGCAATCTCGCTTACATTTCGGACGAACTCAATATGATCGCCCGCCTGTTCACGCCTTTTTTTATCGGCATCGTGTTTGCGTTTATTGTGAACTTTCTGATGCGCGCGTTTGAAAACAATGTGTTCTGCGATCTCGCACATCACAAATATCCCATTATGAGAAAGCTTATGCGCCCGCTGTCACTGCTGTGTTCCTATTTTCTGTTGTTTCTGTTTTTGGCGCTCCTGCTCACCGTCGTGGTGCCGCAGCTCGTTACAAGCCTTTCCGTCCTCTCGGGAAACATTCCGGGATATCTTTATTCCCTGCAAAGCGAGGCGGAACAGCTGATTTCCAAACTGAACCTTGACCCGGCAATCATAGAGGCGATCAACGGCTGGTTCTGGCAGATGATGAAATCCCTGCCCGACTTCCTGCTGAATATGCTCAAAACCGTGCCGCAGCTTGCGGGCATGCTTGTTTCGCTGGGCGGCGGCGTGGTCAACGCCGTCATCGGCCTGATCGTTTCCATCCACATCCTGCTCAACAAGGAAATCCTGTTTTCCCAGATGGACAGGATCGTACGGGCATTCCTCCCGGTGCAGGCGGCAAAACAGGTGCGCGGGATTGCGGTCGTCGCTTCCCACATTTTTACGAGTTATGTCTCCGGCCAGCTTCTGGACGCACTCTTTGTCGGCATTGTCAGCGTCCTTGGGCTTTGGCTGTTCCGATTCCCGTATGCTTTGCTGATCGGCGTTATTATGGGCATTACCAATATAATCCCATTTTTCGGGCCGTTCATCGGCGCGGTTCCCGGTTTTATTATCCTGTTGATGGTCAGCCCCGTCAAGGCATTTTTATATATCCTTTTTGTGCTTGTGGTGCAGCAGGTGGACGGCAACATCATCGCGCCCAAGATTATCGGGGAATCGGTGGGACTGCCTCCGCTCTGGGTGCTGTTCGCCGTAACGATTGGCGGCGGGCTGTTCGGCATTCCCGGAATGGTGCTGGGAACACCTGTCTTTGCAATTTTTTATTTCCTTTTCGGCAGGCTGGTTAAGAGCCGGCTCCATGAAACGGACAAGCCTTCCGAAACCGAAACGACCTGAACCGGCAAAAGGCAGGCCCGGTGAAGTTCACCGGGCCTGCCTTTTGATTTGTGTCCGCTTTTACAGGGTAACGCCGTCCTTAAAAATTGCGAGATCGCGGATGCCGTGCTTTTCACCGGTGGTTTGTTCACCGGAAGCAATCGACAGGACATAATCATAGAATTCGCGGGAAAGCTGCTCCATCGGAACGCCCTCCACAAACTGTCCGGCATTGAAGTCGATCCAGCCGCGCTTTTTCTCAAACAGGGGCGTGTTGCTGGAAATCTTCACCGTCGGCACAGGACAGCCGAACGGTGTGCCGCGGCCGGTGGTGAACAGTACGATCTGCGCACCCGCTACCGCCAATGCGGTTGCCGCCACAAGGTCGTTGCCGGGCGCCTGCAGGAGGTTCAGCCCGCGGGTCGACACTTGGTCCCCATAGGCAAGAACGTCGGTTACAATGCCTGTGCCGCCCTTCTGCGTGCAGCCGAGGCTCTTGTCCTCCAGCGTCGAGATGCCGCCCGCCTTATTGCCGGGGGAGGGGTTCTCGTAGATGGTCTGGTTGTGGCGGACAAAATAATCCTTGAAGTTGTTGACGAGGTCAACGGTCTTCCGAAAGGTTTCTTCGTCCTTGCAGCGGTTCATCAGGATCGTTTCCGCCCCGAACATTTCGGGGACCTCCGTGAGGATAGAGGTGCCGCCCTGCGTGGTCAGGATATCCGAGAACGCGCCGACCAGCGGGTTCGCGGAGATGCCGGAAAGGCCGTCGGAGCCGCCGCACTTGAGGCCGACAATCAGCTCGGAAGCGGAACAGGTCTGCCGGCGGAAGCTGCCCGCATAGTTGGCAAGCTCCCCGATCAGGCGGACGCCCTCCGCAACCTCGTCCTCGCTGTCCTGACAGTTAAGGAACTTCACGCGGTCGGGATTGGTCTCGCCGAGCACCTTTTTAAATTCCGCAATGTTGTTGTTTTCGCAGCCGAGCCCCAGAACCAGCACGCCGCCCGCGTTGGGATGGCGCACCAGCCCGGCAAGGGCTTTCTGGGTATTGAGATGGTCCTCGGTCAGCTGGGAGCAGCCATAGGGGTGCGCAAAGGCATGGACGCCCTCCACGGTGCCTGTCACGAATTCCTGCGCGCCCTTTTCAATCAGCGCGGCAATGGAATTGACACAGCCGACGGTGGGGATGACCCAGATCTCGTTGCGCACGCCGACACGCCCGTCTTCACGGACATAGCCCTCAAAGGTCTTGGGCGTTTCAGGCGTAAGCGGTTTCAGCGCGGGCCGGTAGGAATAGGTCAGTTTATCATTCAATTTGGTTTTGATGTTTTGAACATGTACCCACTGGCCCGGCGCGATATCCGTCTGCGCGGTGCCGATCGGGTAGCCGTACTTGACGACGTCTTCGCCTTTGGCAATCGGTTTGATGGCCATTTTATGTCCCGCCGTGATCTCTTCGGCGGCAGTGACGGAAACACCGCGCGCGTCCACAGCTTCGCCTTTGTCAATCGGGTGGAGCGCAACGCCTACGTTATCCGACGGATGGATGACCAGAAATTTTAACATGGTGAACCTCCCTGTTGTGGGTGAATCGGTTAAATCGGCTGTTTACTTGACCAGCCCGTGCACGACGGCTTTCATGCCCTTCGTGCGAATGTCGCCCAGATAGGCAGCCACGGCGGATACAAAGCCGGTGTATTTGGTGAGGTCCTCGCCCCAGAATGCGGTATGGGAAGCGAATGCTTTCACAAATTCCCCGTCGGAGCTGCCTTTGTGGGAAGCGAAGAATTCCAGCGCGGCCGCGTCGTCTTTGATATCGTAGCGCTCGCCGTTGCGGTCGCCCCTGAGAATGCCGCCGTCCATCTCGCAGGTGGTGGAATAGAACGCCATCAGCGCCGCAAAGGAGAAGGTGAGCAGACGGGGGATTTCACCGTTTTTGTTGTAGTTGTCACGGAAGGTAGGCAGAATACGGGATTTCCACTTGGAAACGGAGTTGAGGGAGATGTCCAGCAGGCGGTGCTTGATGAACGGGTTCTCGAAGCGCTCGAACACCGAGTTCGCAAACGCGATCACTTCGTCATGCGGCAGCTTGACGGTGGGTACGATCTCCTCAAACACAATGGTTTCCATCAGCTTGCGGACGTCGGCGTCCTTCATAATTTCGCCCACGATATCAAATCCGGCAAGGTAGCCCGCCAGGACGGTGGAAGTGTGCGCGCCGTTGAGGATGCGGACTTTGCGCTCACGGTACGGAGTCTGGTCGTCGGTGAAGACAACCGGAAGCCCGGCTTTGTCGATGGGGAAGATCTTCGAAATATCCTTTTTGCTCTCGATAACCCACAGGCCGAACGGTTCGGCGGTATCGACGAGATTATCCACATAGCCGAGCTGTTTGGCGGTTTCCTCCACATTGTCGCGCGGATAGCCGGTTACGATGCGGTCGACCAGCGTGCAGCAGAAGGTGCAGCTCTCCTCCACCCAGTTCTTGAAGCCATCGCCGAGCTTCCACAGGTCGATGAACTGGTTCACGCAGGTGTGCAGCTTATCGCCGTTGTGTTCGATCAGTTCGCAGGGGATGATTACGAGGCCCTTGTCGGCGGCGCCCGCGAATTTTTTGAAACGCGCATGCAGCGCTTTGGTCAGCTTGCCGGGGTAGGTAACCGGCGGCTCGCTTTCAAATTTGTCCGTTTCGTCAAATACGATGCCTGCTTCGGTGGTATTGGAGATGATAATTTTCAGCGTGTCAAGGCAGGCGGTTTCCATATAGTCCGCATATTCGCTGTAAGCGTCCACCGCTTTCTGCACAGAGGTAATCACGCGGGCGTCATTGATGACCTTGCCGTCCATCTGCCCGCGCAGAACCACCGTATAAAGGTTATCCTGCCCGTGGAAACGGTTCAGATCGCGAAACGGGATCGGCTTTTCGATTGCGATACCCTGATCGGTAACGCCTTTTTCATTGGCGATATCAATCATATAATCGGCAAACGCGCGCAGGAAATTCCCCTCGCCGTACTGCATGACGCCGATCGGGCGGGATTTCGCGGTGAACAGGTCTTTGTTCATTGTTTTCATTTGAAAAGTCCCCTTCAAATCAGTTTGATCATCCGCCTGCATGGCTCACTGACGAATAGAGCACAATTAATGTAAGCGGTTACGTTACTTGTATACATCCATGATAATTGCGCATGAGAGGAAAGTCAATAGAAGCGCTGTTTTTTCATCGTTTTTTTCTGATATTTGTCGTTTTTGAGTAATTTTGCATCGTTTATTTGGCGCTTTTCACCGAACTTGTGTAAGAGCGCAAGAAAGATGTTGTAAAGCGCTTACGTTTGGCATATAATCTAGACAAAGATTCCGTTTCACAACGGTGGGGCAGGAGTGGCTGCAATGACCATTTATGATATTTCCAAAAAATCCGGCGTTTCGATTGCTACGGTCAGCCGGGTAATCAATAACAAAAAAGGCGTCAGCGAGGCAACCCGCCAGCGGGTGCTTGCCGTCATGGAGGAAAAGGGGTACACCCCCAACGCCATCGCCCGCGGGCTGGGGATGAACAGCATGAAGACGGTCGGCATCCTCTGTATGGACGTTGCGGATATCTATCTTGCGCAGGCCGTTTCCACGCTGGAGCGGGAGCTTCGCCGCCAAAATTACGATTCCCTGCTTTGCTGCACGGGCGGCGAGCTGGAGGCAAAAAAAGGCTATCTGGGCATCCTGCTTTCCAAGCGGGTGGACGCCATCATCCTGGTTGGTTCCCATTTTCTCAGCGGGGATACCTCCTATATCGAAAGCGCTGCCAAGCAGGTACCGATCCTGCTTATCAACGGCTATGTCAAGGCGAAAAACGTCTATTGCGTCGTCTGCGACGATTTCGGCTCGGTGCGGGATGCCGTGAACGCGCTGATTGCGAAGGGCAGGCGGCATGTGCTTTACGCCTATGACACCACCACCTATTCCGGCCGCCAGAAGCTGGATGGCTACCGTTTTGCGCTGGCGTCGGCAGGAATTCCTGCGGACGAGCGGATGGTGATGCGCTGCCGCTCCTCCGGCATCGAAAATATCCGCGGGGAATTCGACCGGATTTTTGAATCCGAATTCCCGGTCGACGCGGTGGTGACCTCGGAAGACGCGCTTGCGGTCGCCGCTGTCAAATCGGCGCTCGCGCACGGACGCGCCATCCCCCGCGACCTCGAGGTCATCGGCTACAACAATTCCATTCTGGCGCGCTGCTGCGAACCGGAGCTGACTTCGGTGGACAGCCGTGTGGAAGCGCTTTGCATGACCGCTATTTCCACGCTGTTCGGTGTGATCGCCGGAAAGGATTTCCCTGACAAAACCACCCTTTCGGGTGAATTGGTCAAACGCTATTCGACCAGACTGTAAGAAAGCGGAAATTCCCCGCAGAACCGCTTTGCTTCCCGCAATAGTATCGGCTGATTATTTTATATTATCATAAAGGAAGGTAATAAGTATGAGCAAACCGTTTATGGATGCTGATTTCCTGTTGACCAATGAGGTGGCCAGGGACCTTTTCCACAATCACGCGGAAAAAATGCCGATCATTGATTATCACTGCCACATCAACCCGGCGGAAATCGCCGAGGACCGCCGCTATGACAACATTGCCCAGCCATGGCTCGCCGGCGACCACTATAAATGGCGTCAGATCCGCACCAACGGCGTTCCCGAGGAGCTGATCACGGGCAGCGCTTCCGACCGCGAAAAGTTCCAGGCGTGGGCCGAAACGCTGGACAAGGCCATCGGCAACCCGCTGTATCACTGGACGCATCTTGAACTGCAGCGCTATTTTGATTACGACGGCAGACTTGGCGCCGACACCGCCCAGGAGGTCTGGGACCTGTGCAACAAAAAGCTCGCCGAGCCGGACATGAGCGTGCGCGGCATCATCCGCCGTTCCAACGTCAAACTTATCTGCACCACCGACGACCCCGTGGACGACCTGCGCTATCATCAGCAGCTTGCCGCCGACAAGGGCTGGGAAGTCAAGGTCCTGCCCGCATGGCGCCCGGACAAGGCGATCAACATTGAGCAGGCTCCCTATGTTGGATACATCCAGAAGCTCTCCTCCGTTTCCGGCGTGGAGATCAGGGATTTTGACACCGTCTGTGCCGCATTGGACAAACGGCTGGACTTTTTTGCAAAGAATGGCTGCTGTGCCTCCGACCATGCGCTTGATTTCGCATTCTACGCGCCGGCTTCCGCTGAGGAACTCAACGACATCACCAGGAGCGCGCTCGCCGGAAAAGCCGTTTGTGCGGACGACGTGCTCAAATACAAGACCGGCATCCTGCTGTTCCTCGCCCGCCAGTACGCGCGCCGCGGCTGGGTCATGCAGCTGCACTTCGCGGCGGTGCGCAACACCAACAAACGCCTGTTTGACCGCCTCGGCCCCGACACCGGATTCGACTGCATGGGCAACACCCTGGACTCTGTCGCGCTGACCCGGCTGCTGAATGCGCTGGATTCCACCGACGAGCTGCCCAAAACGGTTTTGTATTCTCTCAACCAGTCGGACGACGCGATGCTCGACACCGTCCTCGGCTGCTTCCAGGGCGCTGGAGTGGCCGGAAAGCTCCAGCACGGTTCCGCCTGGTGGTTCAACGACACCAAGGTCGGCATGGAAAAACAGCTTGTCAGCCTTGCCAACCTCTCCCTGCTGGGCAACTTCATCGGCATGCTGACCGACTCCCGCAGCTACCTTTCCTACACCCGCCACGAGTATTTCCGCCGTATCCTCTGCAACCTCATCGGAACCTGGGTGGAAGACGGCGAGTTCCCGGACGACCGCAGGCTGCTCGGCAAAATGGTGGAGGACATCTGCTACAATAATACGAAAAATTTCTTCGGATTCAACGTCTGAGGCCAACGCAAAAGACAGACTGAAGGCCGGCGCCGTAATAAACGGCGCCGGCCTTTTTGTTGCGCTTCAAATCCGGACGATTTCCAAACCGTCGGTATCGTAGACCACTTTCGCGTGGTTCTCTTTCATCAGTTCTTTCCCAATAACGTTTCCTGTTTTGATATCGACGCATTCCCGAAAAATCCTGCCGTTGCGGTAGACCCCGTCCGGTTCCCTGGAAAAGAACTCGCCCTCGGTTTGAATATGGTACTTTCTGTCCTGCGGCCGGTCCGCCCGCATCTCACCGCAAAGATACGTGTCGTCGGTATAGGTGATCAGCTGATACGTCCGGTCGGTCATGTTGACAAACCGGTAATCGAGATAGTTATAAAAAACCGAGGTACCTACTCCGAAAGGGACCTGCCTTCCGAAATCGGGGAACAGGTCGATGCCGTCATGATGGTGGTGTTCCGTAATCCGCATGGGCGTATGCAGCACCAGCCAGTGAATCAGGTTTGTGAACTGGCACATGCCGCCCCCAATGTCGGTTCCCGTCTTCCCGCGGTTGATGGTCAGCCCCTCCAGATATCCTTTTTTTGCGGTGCAGGAGCCTACCAGCCGCCAGAAGGAGAAGCATTCGCCGGGCCGTATCAGAATGCCGGAAACTTTGGGTGCGGCAATGCCAAGGTTCACCGACTTGTTCTCCTGCAAACGCGGGTCCACCTCGCCCAGTGTCCTCCGGATCAGGGATTTATGACGGCAGACGAGGGCGGGCAGCTTTTCCTCCTGTTTTACAGTGCAGAACGGGGAGGTGCGGAACAGATCCGACACGGCCCGGATTGCCTGCCCCTTCCATACGGACAGCCGGTAGGTAACCGGGCAAAGCTCGCAAAAAAGCATTCGTTTTCTATGCGTGGCATAACACTCCCCTCCGTCACAGGCTTGCGGACCCGCCCGCTGTCTTTTTTAAGAAGCGGCGGCGGCCAGAGGCTTTTCAGCCGTCCCCTGCATGGGAGGGCCGTTTGTATGCCCGGTATAAACCGTATTGACTGGTTCCCCGGCTTCGGCGGCGGTCTGCTCCTGTTCCCCGATTGCCGCGGCGTTCGCCAGCATCAGCTTAATGCGGTTTTCCTGATTGATTTTTGTCGCCCCGGGGTCGTAGTCGACCGCGACGATGTTGGACTGGGGGTTGTGCTCCTTAATGAGGCGCATCATCCCCTTGCCGACGATATGGTTTGGCAGGCAGCCGAACGGCTGCGTGCAGACGATGTTGCCCACTCCCTGTTCAATCAGCTCCAGCATTTCGGCGGTGAGCAGCCATCCTTCGCCCATCTTGACGCCGTGGTCAATATAGCCCTCTGTCAGCGTCACCGTGTGGGGGAAATATCCGCCGGGACAAAACGTCCCTTCTTCCGTTACCGCGCGGATAACGTCGCGCTGTTTCTTCACCAGCATCCGGTAGACCACTTTCATCGCCGCGTCTGAAACCGCCGAGTGGAGCCCGTAGAGCTTACGGTCCATCAGCTGGTTGTATACGCAGTAGAGCAGAAAATCGAGCAGACCCGGCACAACCACCTCACAGTTTTCCGAAAGCAGGAAATCCTCAAGGTTGTTGTTGCCCAGCGGCGAGAACTTGACATAGATTTCGCCCACGATCCCCACGCGGATTTTTTTCTCCGCGCGGCGGGGAATCCCGGCAAACTCCGCGATGATATTGCGGTAGTTTTCACGCACGCCGCCATAGCGCAGCAGCCCCCGCCCTTTCATCTGCGCGGTGAGGCGCTCCACCCACTGGTCCACCAGCGTATCGGCGGCGCCGGACACGCATTCGTAGGGTCTTACCTGGTTCGCCAGCAGCATCAGCAGATCCCCGTAAAGGATTGCGTAAAAGATGCGGTCAAGCATGGTAGGCGTTATGGAAAACCCGGGGTTTTTCTCCATCCCCAAGGAGATGGAAACCACAGGGATCTGCCCGTAGCCGCGTTTTACCAGCGCCTTGCGCAGCAGATGGATATAGTTGGAGGCGCGGCAGCCGCCGCCCGTCTGCGTAATGAGCAGCGCCACCTTGTTGACGTCATATGCCCCGCTGTCCAGCGCGTCGAGCATCTGCCCGATGACCAGCAGCGCGGGATAGCAGGTATCGTTATGTACGCCGCGCAGGCCGCTGTCCACAACGTTCTTTCCCGCGTTTTCCAAAAGCACACAGCGATAACCGTATTCCCGCAGAATATTCGCAATCAGTTTGAAATGTATGGGCAGCATGGTAGGCATCAATATTGTGTAATCCTTTTTCATTGCCCGTGTGAACAGGACGCGGTCATTAGACACAGACATGCGTTTTCTCCCTCTCCCTTTCCTCCACAGCCGAAAGCAGGCTGCGAATACGGATTTTCACCGCGCCCAGATTGGTGATTTCATCAATCTTCAGTTGTGTATACAGCTTTCCGTTTTCCTCCAGGATGGCGCGCACCTCGTCGGTGGTGATCGCGTCGATGCCGCAGCCAAAGGATACCAGCTGAACAAGCTCCATATCCGGCTGTTCGGAGACATAGCGCGCCGCGTTATAAAGCCGCGCGTGGTAGGTCCACTGGTTGAGCACCCTCACCCGGACCGGTTCCACGAGGTCCGCCACGCAGTCCTCACTCACCACAACAATCCCGAACGACGCAATCAGCCGGTCGATTCCGTGATTGATCTCCGGGTCGATATGATAGGGGCGTCCGGCCAGCACGACCACGCGCCTGCCGTTGCGGCGGGCGTAATCGATGGCTCGAAGGCCCTCGGCCTTGATATCCTGCGTCCATGCGCGATAAGCCGCATAGGCGGCCTTGCAGGCGTGTGCCGTCTCGCGGCGCGTCAGGCCGGGGAAGTAGGGGAGCAGCTTCCGGTACATTCTGTCCGGCAGCCCGGCTTCCCGGTCGATCGCCAGCAGAGGCTGGATGAACCGCACCGGCGGCTTGTTCAGCTCCTCCACATTGGCGCGGAGCAACTCCGGATAATAAGCGACAACAGGGCAGTTGAAATGGTTGTCGCCCTTGTGCTCATCAAAATTATACGTGAGGCAGGGATAAAAAATGTCGGTCACGCCCTTTTCGAGCAGGTCGGCAATGTGGCCGTGCATCAGCTTCGCCGGATAGCAGACGGTATCCGAAGGGATAGAGAACTGCCCTTTCAGATAGGTGGCGCGGCTGGAAATTTCGGAAGTGACCACTTCAAACCCCAAATCGGTGAAAAATGCGTGCCAGAACGGCAGATTTTCCAGCATGTTCAGTCCCAGCGGGATACCGATTTTGCCGCGCCTGCCGGCGACGGGGCGAAGCGCCTTGACCTTTTCGAGCTTATAGTCGTACAGGTTCGGCAGTTCTTCCGCCGCGCCGCCGCCCAGCGGACGGTCGCACCGGTTGCCGCTGATAAACCGCTTGCCGCCCCCGAAATTGTTGACAGTAAGGCTGCAATGGTTGCCGCAGAGCCCGCAGGTCGCCGATTTAGAGGTATGCTGAAAGTCTTTCAGCTCTTCCCTCGTCACAAGGGAGGAGTGGTCGAGCGCCAG
>JAEXAZ010000282.1 GCA_023394255.1 Bacillota bacterium
ATTCGATTCCGATTGCCGCGCTGATTACCACCATCGGAATCTCCAACATCATCCAGAACCTGCTGATGATCTTCTTCGGCAGCGAAAAAAAAGCGTTTCCCGCATTTTTTGACTTCGGTATGATAAATCTCGGCATTGCAAAGGTCAACTCCACCCAGATTGTCATGTGCGTCGTATCGCTGGTTCTGCTGGCGGCGCTGATGCTGCTGGTGAACAAAACCAAAATCGGACTTGCCATGCGGGCGACGGAACAGAACGCCAAGGCCGCAAACCTGATGGGCATTAATGTCAACTTTGTCATCGGGTTCACCTTTTTCCTCGGCGGCGCTTCGGCGGCCATCGCGGGAAGCCTGATCAGCGGCTATTATCAGATCGTCTATCCCGGCATGGGCTTTATGGCGGGGCTGAAAGCCTTCGCGGCCGCCGTTCTCGGCGGGATCGGTTCGCTTCCCGGCTCTGTGCTCGGCGGCCTCGTCGTGGGCGTGTCGGAGAGCCTTGCCGCAACCTTCCTTGGCTCTACCTACCGCGATTCGATGGCGTTTATCATCCTGATTATTGTGCTGATTTTTAAACCCACCGGATTCTTCGGCAAAAAAACCATCACGAAGGTATAACGCTCGGGAAAGGGGCTGAAAGGTGTGTCTGACAACAAAAACAAGGAAATTGCCGGAAGCGGCTTCATCTACCACATGGAGCTGTTTCTGGAAAGATATAAGCTCCCGGTATCGGCTGTCTGCGCGCTGGTTCTGCTGGCCGTGCCGTTTATGGGTTTCAGCCAGTATATCATGCGCATCCTGATTATGATCGGCATCTATACAATGCTTGGCATGGGGCTGAACATCCTGACCGGCTATGTGGGACAGCTTTCGCTGGGGCATGCGGGTTTTTTCGGGATCGGCGCCTATACCGGCGCGCTGCTGATGCTGCGGCTCGGGGTCAATTTCGTCTTTGCCGCCATTGCGGGAGCCTGTCTCGCGGCGCTGTGCGGGCTGCTTCTGGGCCTGCCAACCCTGCGGCTCAAGGGGACCTACCTCGCCATTGTCACGCTCGGCTTCGGTGAGATCGCCCGCATGGTCTTTATGAACTGGGCACCGGTTACAAACGGGACATTAGGGCTCAAAAATATCCCGCGCCCGTCCTTTTTCGGGTTCGACCTGACGCTTGCCAACCATGGCCTGTATTATCTGATGCTTGTGCTGGTAGCGCTGGTTACGGTCTCCTGTCTCGCAATCATCCGCTCCAAGACCGGCCGCTCCTTCATCGCCATCAAAGAGGATGAAATCGCCGCGACAATGATGGGCATCCAGATAACGCGCTGCAAGGTGCTTGCGTTTGTCATTTCCGCTTTTATCAGCGGGCTTGCAGGTTCGTTCTATGCGCCTCTGGTCGGCTTTATCGACCCGAACTCGTTTACGTTTGACGTCTCCTCGCTGATTATCAGCATCGTGATTCTGGGCGGCATGGGGACCATCCGGGGTATGTTCCTCGGCGCGGCGGTCCTGATTGTTTTCCCCGAGGTTTCACGGTTCCTGATGGATTACCGGTTCGTGGTTTACGGCGTCATCCTCGTATTGATGATGCGTTTTCGTCCGCAGGGCGTGCTGGGCTGGAAATCCCAGATGCCCTATAAACTGCCCCGTCTGGCGCGCGAAGAGCTGGCGAAGCAACCCTGACCCGGCCCGCATTCTGAAAAGAAAGGAGCGCCGCTCCGGCGCGACGCCGGACGGCAACCGCGATATGGCATATTTAGAGGTAAAAGGCATTACCAAGCAGTTTGGCGGTCTCGTCGCCGTCGACGACGTCAGCTTTGAGGTGGAAAAAGGGGAGATTATCAGCATCATCGGCCCCAACGGCGCGGGAAAAACGACCGTCTTCAATATGCTGACAGGCGTTTACCAGATTGACAAAGGCGAAATCATTTTTGAAGGACAGCCCATTCACAACAAGACACCGCGTGAAATCGTCAAGGCGGGCATCTCCCGCACCTTCCAGAATATCCGGCTGCTCGGCAATATGCGCGTGATTGAGAATGTGCTGGTCGGCACCCAGATTCGCACGGAATACACCTTTTTTGATTCGTTTTTCCGTACAAGGCGGTTTCGCAGGGAGGAAAGCGAGAAAGTCGTTAAATCGGTGCGCATCCTCGAATCGATCGGGCTGCGCGGGCGCATGGACGACTATGCGCAAAGCCTGCCCTACGGCGAACAGCGCAAGCTGGAGATTGCGCGCGCAATCGCGACCGACGCGAAAATCATTCTGCTCGATGAGCCGGCGGCGGGCATGAACCCGCAGGAATCGGAGGAACTGCTCCAGTTCATCCGCAAATTGCGGGACAAAGGCTATACCATTATCCTCATTGAACACGATATGAGCGTTGTGATGAATATTTCCGACCGGATCTACGTGATCGACCACGGCAAACGTATCGCGCACGGCCTGCCGGCGGAGATTGCGAATGACGAGAAGGTGATTGAAGCTTACCTTGGGGGTGTAAAAAAAGATGCTTAAAGTGGAAGGGCTGCATACCTATTACGGCAACATCCGCGCGCTCAAGGGAATCGACATGGAAATTCAGCAGGGCGAAATCGTCACACTGATCGGCAGCAACGGGGCGGGGAAGACCACCACCCTGAATTCCATCGCCGGAATTGTGCGCAGCGCAAAAG
>JAEXAZ010000095.1 GCA_023394255.1 Bacillota bacterium
CAGCAGGCATCCGGCGGCGTCAAACGTTTCGCAGCCCTCCCCGGGCAGATGCTCCCCGATTGCCGTGATTTTGCCGTCCTCCACAAGCAGATCCGCGTCAAACTTTTTCTGCGAGGTAACAACCGTGCCGTTTTGAATGAGTGTCTTCATGGAAATTTACCCCTTTCCCATACATTCCGTCTGGATTCTGATGCCAAGAAAGGGCAGGCAAATGCCCACCCCTTCCTGATTCACTTTTTAAAGCAGATAACTGTATTCCAAAGCAACCGCCGAAATCAGCCTGCAGATGTCCGCGGGCAGTCCGCAGTCCTGCCCGGACACGGTATAGTCCCCTACCTGACCGTCCAGACGGACGCGGTAAAGCTGTTTTCCGGCATCCAGCAGCAGGAACCCTTCGTTCGTGCTGTTTTCAAAATCTTCTTCGCTCCAGAACAGCGTGAATTTTTCCTTGTAAGGCTTGCTGTCATACGGGCAGAAGGTGCCGCAGTTCCCGCACTCGTTGCACATGCCGTCGACATGGACAATCTGGCGCATGGCCTTGCCTTTCACGCGCACAGCAACGTTGGCGCGGTTCGGGCAGACATCCACACAGCATTCGCAGACGGTCGGACATTCCAGACAACGCTCGTCTTCGGTGCATTTGGAGCAGTCCGAATAGAGCGTGCCCTTCTTGCGGTAAGCCGGGCCGGCGTCGGGATTGACATTCTGCGCCTCGTAAGCATCGGTTTTGATGCCGGCAATCGCTTTCGCGGCTTTCATCGCGTCCGCAATCGCCTCCACAACCGTGGCCGGGCCCCTGTTTGCGTCGCCAGTCACATAAACGCCGGAAACGCTGGTCTCGAGGGTATCCGCGTTCACCTTTACCCTGCCGCGCTCATCGAGCGTAATGCCGTTCGCGGTATAAAAATCGCTGTCGACGCGTTCGCCGACCGCCGCGATTACGGTGTCGGCGGGCACTTCCACCACTTCGCCCGTATCAACGGGGCGGCGGCGTCCGGATGCGTCCGGCGCGCCCAGAGACATCTTATGACAGGTCAGCACGCCGTCTTTTACACCGACGGGCGCCAGCAGTTCGCAAAACTCCACCCCGTCTTCAACCGCAAGGGCCAGTTCTTCCTCATCCGCGGGCATGTAACGCTTGCTGCGGCGGTAAACCAGCCGCACCTGTTTGACCCCTTCCGCGCGTTTCGTCGCGCGCGCGGCGTCCATGGCGGTGTTTCCCCCGCCGATGACTACGACTTGCCCGCCGAGGTCCAGCCCGTCGGGATTGCTCTTGCACTGCTCCAGGAACTCCAGCACGTTCACAGTCTTGCCGTATTCCAGCTCCAGACGGCCCGGATTCCACGCGCCGTTCGCAAGGATGACATGGGTATAACCCTTCTTCTTCAGTTCGTCCACAGAGGTAATTTCCACACCGCACTCAAATTTCGCGCCCAGCGCCTGCGCAAGCGCAATATCCTTCTCAATCGCCGTGGTGGGGATGCGGAACGCGGGAATGACATGGCGCACAATGCCGCCGAGCTGACCGCGCTTTTCATATACGGTCACAGAAATACCGGCGCGCGCGAGGAAAAAGGCTGCGGAAATACCTGCCGGCCCGCCGCCGACCACCGCGACACGGATGTCCTCCGAGGCGGATTCCGGCTTTTTGAGGGATTTTAGGAGTTCCTCAAAGCCGCCTTTCGCAGCGACCAGTTTGCTGCTGCGGATCTGCACGCTCTTTTCATAGCTGTTGCGCGTACATTTGTCCATACAGCGGTGGGAACAGATGGTGCCTGTGATGAACGGAAGCGGATTGCGCTCGGTGATGACCCTGAGCGCCTCGGTATAGTTCCCTTCCCCGACCAGCCGCAGGTAGGCGGGGATATCCTGCTCGATGGGACAGCCGCTGCGGCAGGGCGCGGTAAAGCAGTCGATCAGCGGCACCTTTTTATGCAGCTTCCGGCGCGGCAGGGGCTTGATGGATTTGCGGTAATGCGGGTCGGCCATGCAGTCCTCGGCATAATCCGAGACGGCCGCGACGTTCACACCGGAAAACGGCTGGTCGCCGCAGTTTTGCAATTTCTTCGCCATCTGATAGAACCGCTGGTAGCCGCCGGGCTTCAGAAGGGTGGTCGCAATTGTAATCGGCCAGATGCCCGCCGCAAACAGGCGCTCTATGTTGTAATGATCGGCGCCGCCGGAAAACGAGATGCGCAGCTTGCCCTCAAATTCGCGCGCAATCATCCGCGCGACCGAGATGGTCAGCGGGTAAAGCGCGCGCCCGGACATATACATTTCCTCACTGGGCAGCTCACCCGCCGCGACATCGACCGGGAAGGTGTTGGTCAGCTTGACGCCGAATTCCAGACCGCGTTCTTCAGTCAGTTTCATCAGGCGGCGGATCATTGGTACCGCGTCCTCAAACTTCAGGTCTTCCTTAAAATGATGGTCGTCAAATTTCACATAGTCGTAGCCAAGCGCATCCATCGTCTTGCGGGCATATTCGTAACCAAGCAGGGTCGGGTTGCACTTGATGTAGGTGTTGAGATTTTTCTCGGTGATCAGGTAGGTCGCGATGCGTTCAATTTCTTCGGGAGGACAGCCATGCAGCGTGGAAAGCGTGATCGAATTGCTCACATGCGGTGTGATCGACTCGACAAACGCCTGATCGACCCGGCTGAAGTTTGCAATATTTTTCAGCGCATAGTCCTTACAGGCTTTCCAAACCGGCGTATTTTCCGCATTCTTCATGCCCTCGATATAAGCGTCCACTTTTTCGCCCCTGATCCCTTCAAGGTCATAGCCGACGCTCATATTGAAGATGAAACCGTCGTCGCTTCCAAGCGCAAACTCGCGGGAGAGAAGCTTACAGGCGAACCAGGCTTTCACATACTCTTCGAACGCTTCGGATACGCGCAGCTCCGTGGACCATTCGCAGTTGTAGCACTCGTCCTCCGCCGCAATGCACGGCTTGCTCACACATGCGGATAGCTCCTCCCCATCCATTTTCTGCACGGTTTTCAGCTCAAAGAACCGGCTGCCGGCAACATACGCCGCAATGAGATTCTGCGCCAGCTGGGTATGCGGGCCGGCGGCAGGTCCGAACGGAGCTTCCAGCTTCTCCGCAAAGAGAGGCAGTTTCCGGTCGTCCGGTTCGTGCGGGAACAGTTTTGAGATGCCAAAGACCGAACCTCTTGTTTTATATTCTTCCAAAACCCAGTCCATCAGTTTTTCAAACGGAATCGGGCGCATGATATCACTCATCGGTATTCCTCCTGATTCAAATATCGGTGAAGCCGCCGGATCAAGCGGGCGGCTTTTGGTTCTATGGTTTCCAAAGGTCAGGCGTTGATACGGCTCCAAAGGTCGGCCGCCTGTTCCCGGGACTTCGCAAGGATTTCCGCGCCGTCAATGCCGACCAGTTCGCGGTCTTTCATTCTGATTTCGCCGTTGATGACGGTGGTCACCACGTCATGCCCCATCATACCGAACAGCATATGCCCGTTGCAGTTATCCGCGTGCATCGGCGTCAGCGGGTCATAGTCCACGACAATGATGTCCGCCGCCGCGCCTTCTTCCAGCACGCCGAGCTTTTTGCTGAAATAGCGCGCGCCGATGGCCGCGTTGTTTTCAAACAGCATCTGCGGGACTTCGCCCCAGGCCACGGTAGGGTCGCAGAGGTTATGCTTGTGCAGGCAGTTTGCCGCTTTCATCGACTCGAACATGTCGTTCGTATAGCCGTCGGTACCAAGCCCCACCAGCAGGCCGCGGCGCATCATTTCAAGCGTGGGCGGGCAGCCTACCGCATTGCCCATATTGGATTCCGGATTATGCACGATCATCGTATCGGTTTCTTTCAGGATGTCCATTTCAATTCCATTAATATGGATGCAGTGCCCCGTAATGGTCTGGCTTCCGAGAATCCCGTTGTCGTGCAGGCGGTTGATGACGCGCTTGCCATATTTTTTCAGGGAGTCGTAAACATCCGCCATGCCTTCCGCGACATGGATATGGAAACCGACCCCTTCCGGCGTGTTTTCCCTGCAAAGCGCAAGCGTGGAATCCGAAAGCGTAAAGGATGCGTGCAGGCCCATCATCCCTTTGCGCATGTCCGTGCTGTCCTTTTGACAGGAACGGATAAAATCTGCGTTTTCCTTCACAGCGGCTTTCATCTTTTCTTCGCCGTCGCGGTCGGACACCTCATAGCAAAGGCAGGTGCGCACGCCTAATTCCTTCGCCGCGTCCGCGATGGCAAACAGGCTGCCCTCGATGCCGCCATAGCTGGCGTGATGATCGAACACAGTCGTTACCCCGCAGCGGATGCAGTCCAGATAGGTGGTGAGCGCGCTCATTTTTGTATCGGCAAGGGTCAGGTGGCGGTCGATCGTCCACCACTGGCCGTCCAGAATATCCAGAAAATTCTTCGGCTGATAGCCTTTGATTGAAAGCCCTCTTGCAAAGGCGCTGTAAATATGATTATGCGCGTTCATCAGGCCGGGCATGATCACGCCGCCGTGCGCGTCAACAAATTCCGCCCCGGGATAGTTCGCGCGCAGTTCTTTCGTAGTGCCAACCGCTATAATACGGTCTTGGTCGGCGGCCACACAGCCGTTTTCAATCAGCCGGTGATTTTTTCCCCGCGTAATCAGTCTTCCATTTCCTATCAGCAACATCATCTGTTCCTCCTTTAATTCTGTTTTAAAACCGGTAACAGCAAAAAGGCGTCCACCCATCGGATGAACCCCTGAAACCCGGCCGCTTGCAGAGGACGCAGGAAAGCCGAATTTTCGATGATCATCCAGCCCGTGCGCGAAGCACTCCGTTGCAGCTACCCTATCTTAAATTGTGAAAAACACACAGGAATATTCCCTGTTTCCCTTTGACATGACTATAAATATAATCGCAAATTTTGTTTCGTGATTATTATAACATAATCGGCGGCAAATCGCAATAGTTTCAAGCAATATTCTCAAAAAATTTTTTTAGCATTTACTTTTTTTGTTGCTTTTTATGTAAAAAATTGATATGATAGAATTTATTGAGTACTATTCAGAAAGGGATGTTTAAAATGCTTCCGGAATTGACGCTTCATACACTCAAGCAAATCGCTTACGGAATCGCACAGCAGTTTGGGAGTAACTGTGAAGTCGTAATACACGACCTGACGGATAACAACACAGAAAGCTCCATTGTTGACATCGTAAACGGGCATGTTACCAACCGCAAACCGGGAGACGGACCTTCCCATGTCGTTTTGGAAGCACTCCACGGTGACCGCAGCAACCTGCACGACCATCTGAATTACCTGACAAAAACCAAAGACGGGAAAATCCTGAAGTCGAGCACCATGTACATCCGCGACGGCTCCGGGGAAGCAATCGGTGTTTTCGGAATTAATTTTGACATCACCAGCCTTCTGATGATTGAAAACTCCATCAAGCCGCTGATTGCAACGGAAACGGGAAATGATAAAAAGGAGCCGGAACGGATTTCACAGAATGTCAACGATCTGCTGGACGAGCTGATCGAGCAGTCGGTCCGGCTCGTCGGAAAACCGGTGGCCCTGATGACGAAGGACGACAAGATCAATGCCATCCAGTTTTTAAACAACACCGGCGCGTTCCTGATTACCAAAAGCGGTGACAAAGTCTCCAAATATTTCGGGATTTCCAAATACACCCTTTACAGCTATATCGATGCGAAAAACTGAACCGTCCATGGTGTAGAAGAGGCGGGCGCCGCGGCGTCCGCCTCTTTCGCTATTTTCGGATCATATTGAGGTACCGGTAGATGGTTGGGACGGAAACGCCCAGCTTTTCCGCCACACAGACGATGGAACCTTTCACCAAAAACGTGCCAAGTTCATCAAGCTTTTCCACAATTTCCAGCTTATCCTTCTGGCTCATCCTGCCAACCAGCTCTTCAAGGTTGGGACAGACGCGGAACAGGTTTGCCTGCACCAGATCGCTGACATTCATGGTAAAGTTCTCCGTGACCCCTCCGCCGGTCTGGATGCCCAGCGCGCCAATCAGGGATTCCAGCTGCAGGCGGGCTTCCGTGAGCGCGTGATAGTCCGTGTTGACACAGAGCATGCCGACCATGGCGCCCGTGTCGTCCTTAATAAAAAAGGTGGATGATTTCAGGCTATGCCCGTTTTTCGCAACCCCCTGATAATTGGCCATGTAGGGGAGCTGTTCAAAGGATGCCGTTTTTAAAATACTCAGGGACAGATCCGTGATGGGCGAACCGATCTCCCTGCCGCTGATGTGTCCATTGCGGATCGCAACAACAGACTGGTGCCAATCCGTCAGGTCATGCAAAACGACCTCGGTATTCTCGCCCATGCAGTCAGCGATGAAATCAACCATGGGAAGATAGAAGGTTAATAACTTATGCAAATCATCCTCCCCTTCTTAAAATTTATTTTGCTTGTTCTTTTTCCTTCGGGAGAATTGTATTCAGCAGGATCGCCATCAAAGTCGCAATCACTACGGAAGAGCTTCCGAACACCGTGGTCACCCAGTCGGGGAAACCGCCAAGGCTGCCGGACACCGAAGTGACGCCGACGCCCAGCGCCACCGCGAGGCCAACCACCGCAACGTTGCGCTGTGTCAGTTTTTCCGATGTGATCATGCGGATACCGGTCATTGTGATCGTCGCGAATACGGAAATGGTGGCGCCGCCGATTACGCTCTGCGGAATGGTGGTAAGCGCGGAGGCAAATTTCGGAATAAACCCTGCGACCAGCAGGACACCCGCGGCAAATACAAATACAATTTTGTTGACGACACGGTTCACTGTGACAATACCGACATTTTGGCTGTAGGACGCCGTAGGCAGTCCGCCGAAAAACGCACCCAAAATGCTTGCGGTACCCTGCGCAACGATTCCTCCCGAAAGTTCTTTGTCGGAAGGCAGACGGTCAAGCCCGCCAAGAGTGGTGGAACTCAGGTCGCCAATGGTCTGCACGGAATTGACTATATACATAATTGCCATGGAAATACAGGCGCTGATATTAAATTTCAAGCCGAAATGCAAAGGGGCAACCAGCTGGAACCAGCCTGCGGTGCCGACCGCCTCAAAGGAAACCATCCCCATCATCAATGCAACCACATAGCCGATGATCATGCCCAGCAGGATCGACGCCAGCTTGCTGACACCTTTAGTGAAGTGGTTGAAGAAGATCACAGCGGCAAAGGTGATGATCGCAACCAGCCAGTTTTTCGGGTCGCCGAAGGTCGGGCTTCCCGCACCGCCGGCCATGTATTTCACTGCGGTCGGATAAAGGGAAAGGCCGATTGTAAAAATAACCGTACCGGTCACCAGCGGCGGGAAAAATCTGCGCAGCTGCTTGAGAAAAATACCGAACAGAATCGCAATCGTACCGCCGACAATCTGCGCGCCCAAAATGGTGGCAAGGTCAAACTTCCCGCCGATTGCAAGCAGGGTGGGCACATAGGCAAAGCTGACGCCCATAATCACCGGCAGTCCGGAGCCAACGCGCCCGCCCAGCGGATACAGCTGGATCAGAGTGGCAATCGCGGTGATCAGCAGCGACACCTGAATCAGAATGGTCTTGTCCGGACCGCTCAGGCCCACCGTATTGGAAACGAGCAGGGCCGGCGTGACCACCCCGACGATCGCCGCAACGACATGCTGAAGCCCGAGGGGAACCACCTGCTTCATGGGGGGCACGCCGCCCAGTTCAAAAATGGACCCCGGTTCTTTTGTAACATGATCCTTCATTCAAACACAACCTTACAAATTTTTTTTAGGAAAACTGCATTTTTATTTGCTATGTTATTAATATAGCCTATGTAAGGTGGGTTTGCAAGAAGATTATCAAAGTTTAATAAAAAAATATCAAACAGATTTTTGTTTAATTTGTTATAAGTATTACTTATTTGACTGCAATCGCTTCAATTTCAAACAACGCCGCTTTGGGAAGCGCCGCAACCTGTACACAGG
>JAEXAZ010000135.1 GCA_023394255.1 Bacillota bacterium
ATGTACTTGGATTACCGGCAGAAATCAAAATGCCACAGCAAATCAATGACCGTGTAGTGGAGAAATGGATTCTGCGCGCCGCATTTGACGGAACGGAGGATCTTCCGGATGACATCTTGTGGAGAACGAAGGAAGAATTTTCAGAAGGCAGCGGGACAAAGCGTTTTCTTGAAAAGACGTTTGATCGGTGTATTTCCGATAAGGAATTTACATGCAACAGAGATCAGATATTCAGAGAAGAAGGCGTCCGAATCCGTTCCAAAGAAGAATTGTATTTCTATCGTATTTTTAAAACATTCTATCCGACCAAATCCATATTGAATACGGTTGGCCATTGGGCGGTTGCATAATTTTCGGCAACGGCAAAAAGTATCCGGGTGATGGATTCCGGCTATCTTTACTTCTGCTATAAGAAAAGCCCGGCTATTTTTAAAAAACGAGAAGACCGCTGACGGACAAAATCAGAACAAAAAAAGCTTAAAACCACAGGGAAAATACCGATTCATGATGATTTGGAATCATGACAATATAACGGGACTACAAGCTCCACTCCTGGCTTTCACGCTGTAAGTCGACCATGTGGCGGAAAATGCCGTTTCCTTTTATCAGGGCATCGGGCGTACCCGTTTCGGCAACATTTCCGTCCGATAATACGACAACCTTGTCTGCGCCCATGACTGTCCGCATTCGGTGTGCGATAATCAGCACGGTTTTATTTTGCACCAGGCCGGACAGAGCTGTTTGGATCGCGGTTTCGTTCTCAACGTCCAGACTGGCTGTCGCTTCATCCAGCAGGACCACCGGGGCATCCTTGAGCAAGGCTCTGGCAATTGAAATCCTCTGCCGCTCGCCGCCGGAAAGGGTGGAGCCGTTTTCCCCGATGACTGTTTGATATCCTTCGGGCAGCTGTTTGATAAATTCATCACACTGGGCTGCTTTTGCCGCAGCCAGCACTTCCGCATCGGCGGCGGTTCTGCGCCCTAAGCGGATGTTTTCCATCACAGTGTCATGGAACAGCACGACATCCTGAAAAACAATTGCGTAATTTTTGAGGAGGGTTTCCGGATCTACAGAAGAAACGTCCACTCCGCCCAGGCAGACTTTGCCGCCGTTCACGTCCCAAAACCGTGCCGCCAGCTTGGCCGCTGTACTCTTGCCGCCGCCGGACGGGCCGACGAGGGCGGTGATTTCCCCCTGTCTGGCGGTGAAGGAAACATCACGGAGGACTCCTTCATCTTCATGATAGGCAAATGTCACATGCTCAAAGGAAATGTCATACCCGTTCGGCGTGTACTCTTTTGCGCCGGCTTGTATCGGCTGTTCCTCAACGGAACGCATCCTCTCAATCTGTAATTTCGCATTGAAGGTAGCGGCGAGATTCATGTAGCACACATTGAGCGGATCATAAAACCGGGAAGCAACGATCAGGAAAATTAAGAAGGCCGTGAGATCAAGCTGCCCGGAGATCAAAAGGCTGATCCCAGCCAGAATCGTCGTTGCAATTCCAATCCGTAACAGTGCCTGCGCGGAGGACACAAAAACGCCTGTTGCAAGTTCGGAATGGATGGCTGCTTTTTCAGCCTGCGTCAGCTTGTTTTTCAGCCTGTTCAGATAGAGTTCTTTCTGATTGCAGGCTTTAATATCTTTTATGGTTTCCAGCAATTCCTGCAGTCCGTCTGTCGCGGCGCGTTTTTTCAAAATGCTTTGGGTGCCGAATTGATCCTGAATCCATTTGGAACCGATGACAAGAAGCGCTGAAACGGGGACAACCCAGATCGCCGCCAGACCCATCCGCCAGTCCATCAGCAAAAGCCCTACGGAGATCAACACCGTAGAGATGACCGTGCCGAACAGCTGCGGAATGAAATGAGAAAATGCCTGTTCCAGCGCGCTGCAATCGGACATGATGGTCGAGGTCAGATCGGACAGATCACGCTGGCCGAAAAACGACAAAGGAAGCTGCCGCATTTTTTCCGCCAGCCTGACACGCCGGTTGGCACTTTCTTGATAAGTGGCAATATACAGACTTTCATACTGGAACCAGTGAATGACGTAAATAAGAACAGTCAACAAGGCTGCAATCGCCGTATATTTCCACATACCGGCTGCCGGATTTCCCCCGGTTTGAAGCGCTTCCATGATATGCTGCAGCACTAGGATCAGCAGCCCGACCGGGAACATCAGGCATAAATTCGCCGCTACCGTGAGAAGGGTCGCTTTTACTAAATCTTTTGCACCTTTTTCAGTCAAAACAAAAAGATCTTGTAGTTTTTGAATCATAAACGTACCTCTTTTCCAACTTTCCATTGCGCCGAGGTCTGATAATCTTTCCACATGGCGGCATAAAGACCATTTTCTTTAAGCAGTTCGTGGTGTTTCCCTCTTTCCGCAATCTTTCCGTTTTGAAATACCAGAATCAGATCCGCATTCTGAATCGTAGATAAGCGGTGCGCAATCATCAATACTGTTTTGCCTTTCGTCAAAGTCTCGAATGCTTTTTGAATGAGGGCTTCATTTTCCGGATCGGCAAATGCGGTGGCTTCATCCAAAACGATAATGGGAGCGTCTTTCAAAATCGCTCTGGCCAGTGCAATTCTCTGGCACTCGCCCCCGGACAGATAAATTCCTTTGGTTCCAACGACCGTATCGAGGCCGTCCGACAGCTTTTCGAGCAGGTCCCTGCACTGGGCCGAATAAGCCGCGGCAAGCACCTGCTCACGGGTTGCGTCGGGACGGGCGGCCCGAATGTTTTCAAAAAGACTGGTCTTAAACAGGCGCGTATCCTGAAACACGAATGCGACCTGGTCCATGAGCGCATTTGAAGAAAGCCGGCGCACATCCACACCGCCGACAAGGACTCTGCCTTCCTGCACATCCCAAAACCGCGGGATCAGGCTTGCCGCCGTGGATTTGCCGCTTCCGGAGGGGCCGACCAGCGCCACCGTTGTTTTTTCCGGGATCCGGAAACTGATCTTTGATAGCGCGGGGACGGCAGCCTCCGGATACGTGTAAGTCACTTCCTGAAACTCGATCCCCGCGTTTAAAGGAATTTTCGGCTGTGACGGTTCCTCCATGGGAGAAATACGCACAATCTCTTCGAGTTTGCGAACGGCTTCATCGGCCTGCATTTGCGCTTCGCTGGCATACATAATGCGCATCATCATCAAGGCGCACATAGGAGTAAACAGGATATAAAACAGGAGATCGATCAACACAGCCCACCCGCTTGACGCGGCGCCGCACAAAAGCATCCCGGCAGGAATCAGAAGAAGAAATGTCCCGTTCAGCACAGTCGTAAACCCGGTCATCGGGTTTCGGCAGGACATTGCATAATCTGAAGCAAGATCACGGTAACTCATAATCGAGGAATAGAATGTTTTAAACGAGTAAACGGTCTGCTGGAACACCTTGACCACGGGAATGCCACGGACGTATTCAGTGGCTTCCGCACTTAAATTTTCAATTGCTTTCTGATAGCGGCTAAAAAATCTGGCGTTTTTGCCGCCCATCATGCGGATTAAGAGAAACACGGCAATGACCATCGGGACCAGGCAAATGAGCCCCATCCTCCAATCAAACACGAACAGGAGAGCGATTGCCGCGATCGGGGTGACAACCGCGCCCACTAAATCCGGCAGCTGGTGTGCCAGGAGAGTTTCTGTCATGCCTGCATTGTCATCAATGATTTTTCTCAGCCGTCCCGACTGGCTAGCGGTAAAATATCCGAGCGGGACGTCCAGCAGATGTTCCGCGGCGGACTGCCGCATATTTTTAGCTGTTCGGAAGGCGGCAAGATGTGTGCACATCAGGGCGGCGAAATAGATCAATAAACTGGCGACAGCAAGCCATAGCGCAACCCATCCATACCGAACCAGCCCTCGTGCGGAACTGAGGTTTGTGAGCGAACTGAAGACACCTCTTGCCACAAACCAGATGCAGATATACGGGGCCATAGCCAGAACGGCCGATACGCCTGAAAGGGTACAACCTAATATGGTCAGTTTTTTATGGCCGCCCGCATAGGTCATGAGCTGGGAAAGGCTGCTTTTCTTTTTTTCTTTCCAATCCATGAAATCACTCCTTTTTCTCATTTATAGTTAGTTATGACTAACTATATGTCAAAAATAATAGGACTTAAAGCCCCATGATTTTTTGCCATCCGGCGGAATAAAATGTGCTCAGTTCTTTTACATAGGCGGTGGCCTTTTCTCTGGGCATATCATGGATAACTGTTTCAAAAAATGCGGAAAACAAGCCGCTCGCAAGGATATGCTCCAGCTGAGCGTCTAAATGACCTACTTCGTACCCTAAACTTTGCAGAATGGAAATGAATTGGTCTGTGGCGTTGACTTCAATCTCTACCATCGTATGGACGAAGTGTTCATATTCCGTTCCTTCCGAACAGCATAAGATCAGTTTAAAGGTTTCGAAATGCTTATAGATATACCCGACCATCCAATCCATACAGTCGCTGGATATCTTGCACATTTGTGCCAGCTGCTCTTCTGGCGTGAGCTTTGCAAAAACATTCTGCGCTTCATTGAATTGATCTAAAAATACAGTTGCGTGCCCCTGTACGAGGGCATCAAATAACGCTTTCTTGCTTTTGTAATATCCATAAAAGGCACCGGTGGTGACACCGGCTTCCTTGACAATGTTGCGAAGGGAAGCACAGCGGAATCCTTTTGCCAAAAACTCCTTTTTCCCCGCATTGAGGATGTTTTCCTGTGTACTTGGAATTTGGCCGTTCAATAAAATACCTCCACATAACAATGTTATATGACACTGTTATAGTATAATGAAAATTTTTACTTTCGTCAAGGGGATTTTCAAGAAAAAAGGGTGCATGATAAAAGCGCTCTTTTGTTGGCTAAGATATACAGTCTTCGTGCAGTCCCGCTGTCAGTGCATTGAACACGGGAAGGGTATATTTCTCAGATATAATTTCTGCCCACAAATACTGCTTCCGGTTCCAAATACCCGGCGCCTTTTATGCGCTGGCCAAGTTTTCAAATTTCTGTAAACAACAGCCACTACCAGAAAACACGGTGGCGATTATACAGTTTACCATCCTATCATATTTGCCCACAATAATATTAGCAGCAAATACAATTTGCACTTCGTTAATAAGCTCCCTTC
>JAEXAZ010000192.1 GCA_023394255.1 Bacillota bacterium
ATGCTGAGCGGTTCAACGGCCCCTGTGGCTCCCATGATCGAAGTACATGAATCGGGGGGGAAGAAGCGGGGAAAACTGGAGGGCACAGCGGTTTTCAAGGATGGAAAAATGGTCGGGGAACTGGACAGAATGCAGACAAGGGGCCTTATGTTTGTCACAGGCAAGGCGAAGAGCAGTGCAATAACCGTAGATACGAAGTGGGGGCAGGTCGTTTTGGAAATGGTTCATTCAAAAACCAGCTTGAAACCTGTGAAAGCGGAGGACGGCAGTATCCGGATGGAGCTGAAAATCAATGAGAACGGGGCCATCGAGAGCAATGAGACTACCGAGGATATGTCACGTTTAGAAAACCTTGAACTGCTTAAGAAGCTCGGTCAGGAGGCAATCCGCTCGGATATCGAGCGTGCGCTTTCACAGGCAAGGTCGCTTTCTGCCGACGTGTTCGGATTCGGGGAAGCGATCCGCCGTGAATACCCGGAGGAGTGGGAGAAGATGAAAGAAAACTGGGACGAGGCATTCCGCGAAATCGAGCTGGATATCCAAGTAGAGGTCGAACTGCGTTCCACGGGCGGCCTGACGAGGCCGGTGATCCCGGGAGGTGCGGAATGAAACTCGAAAAGGAATGCATATCCGGATGGGAACTTTTATTTTCGGTATTCTGCTTTATGCAGGGCACCATGCTGCGTTCCGGTTTTATCGTCAGCGTGACCCGGAACGATTCCTGGGCCATGGCCTTTACCGGCCTTCTGCTCGCGCTGCCGATCGTTGGGATTTATGCTGCGCTTATGCATAGCTTTCCGGGGAAAAGCCTTATAGAGATCGATGATATCATCTTTGGCCCGGTTCTGGGGAAAGCCGTGTCTATTTTGTATCTCTTTTTTTTCCTGTCGCTCTGCGCACTCAACACCCGCGACCTCGGGAATTTTGTGGCAGGCTATATGATGCCGGAAACCCCAATCGCGGCAATTAACTTCCTTTTCCTGCTCGTGTGCGTTTATGCGATTTACAAGAATATAAAAACCCTGATGCGCCTGTCGGTCGTTTTTTGCATCCTCGCCGTGGGGGCGGTGCTCTTCAACTTCGTTCTGATCCTCAAAGACGTACAGGTTGACTTCCTGAAGCCGTTTTTCCGGCTGCCGCTTATGAAATATGTGCAGGGCACGGTCTCTGTGACGACGGTTCCGATGGGGGAAATCCTGGCTTTTATCATGACTGCCCCCATGCTGAAAAAAAGCCAAAAGGCGGGGAAGCCGCTGCTGCTCGGGCTGACCTCTTCGGCCGTATTTATGGCGGTCGCCATCCTGCGCGATATCATAACATTAGGGCCTCTCGTTTCAGTCGTGTCGCTGGCTTCTTTTGAATCTGTGCGCTATGTGAGTCTCGCGGGTGTCCTGACAAGGATGGAGAGCCTCTATGCAGTTGTTCTGATCATTCTGTTTTTATTTAAGGTGAGCATTCTGCTGTATGCGTTTGTGTTCGGTCTGTCGGAACTGCTGAAGCTGAAGAGCTATCTGCCGCTCACGCTTCTTTCCGCATCGCTGGTATTTCTTTACTCGCTCTTCGTATTTGAATCCGTGATGGAAAATATGAACTGGGGTGCAAGCACAGCCCCTTTTTTCGCGCTGACCTTTGAATTTATTCTGCCGGCGGTTTCTCTGCTGGTGGCCCGCCTGCGCAAAGTGAACAGGGCCTTGGAGGTGAAATCATGAGGCTTCTGCTGGTTTTTATCGGGTTTGCCGCGATCGCCGCAATCAATCTGCCGGGTATGATCAAAAAGAAACTGTGGCGCGAGCTTGCCGTTTATTCGCTCTTTTTTCTCGCCGTGTTCACCCTTGCGGTACTCATGGCGCTGGGGATCAAAGTGCCAAGCCCGATAAAAGCAATTCAGGCATTTTATCGCGATATTCTCCACCTGAGCTTCCCAATTCCCTGATACACCGCCGCACCGCATCAAATCCGGCGTAAAATGGAATGCCGTGCCATCTCGGCCGGATTTTTCGCGGAACAAACACACTTTCCGAAAAAAGGAATAAGATAAATTAGAAAATAAGGAAAGGAAGGTGTATATGTATTATAAAGGGCGCCCATATCCGTACAGCGCTGATGCACAAACATGCAATTTATCGAAACAAACTGCAAAATTAACCGACTATGGACCAAATCCATTTGCATTAAATATTGAAGAAGCGGCAAAGATAAATAACACGTTTCGCACGGCGATATGGACAGGCGAACATTTGCAGGTCACCTTGATGAGCATCAAAGTCGGGGAAGACATAGGCTTGGAGATTCATCCTGATGTTGACCAGTTTTTACGGATTGAAGAGGGTCAGGGGCTTATTCTGATCGGGGAGACCAAAGACAGGGTGGATTTTAAGAAACTGGTTCATGACGGCTGCGCGATCATGATTCCCGCGGGCAGATGGCACAATCTGATCAATACGGGCAATACAGCGCTGAAACTGTATTCGATCTATTCGCCGCCCCAGCATCCGCATGGTACAGTTCATGAGACAAAAGAAATTGCACAGGCTGCCGAAAAAAATAATGGGTATTGACGTTCGGACCGGTCTTTCGTATAAAGGCAGTATTTGAAAAACCCGCATAAATTTATGCGGGTTTTCGTTCGGCCGACAGGAGGTTTCAGCCGCGTAAAAGGCTGTATTGATACAGGATGCGGCAGGAACCGTCAGGATTCGATTTTTTATTCTATTATTTTTTATGGGCCTAGAGAAATAAACTTTTGGACAAATATTACAAATCAATTACAGACTGGTAACAAAAGAGTAACAAATATGAAAAAAATTTTAACAAACATGTAATTTCCTCTTGCATTTTGCGTATACTATGGTATAGTAGAACCATAAGATATACTAATCGTAAAAAGATTCAACTAATTTATTTAAAAAGTTACAAATTGTAACCTTTAGAGGAGTGACTGCTGTGAAAAAGAGAGAGATTCAACAAATTTCTGCCATGATCGCAGGTGCAGTGGCAGTTGCTACCTTAGTTGTTTTTTCGGTTGTCGCCGCGGGCCTGGTTGAGATATCGCCCGATGTGGGGTTGCTTCGTTGGGCGCGCGAGGCAGTGCTTTATGCGCTGATGAATAAATTCGCTCAGAAATTGGCGGCATCCATTTTCCTGGGGTTGATTGCTTATCTGACCAGCAGGGTTGTTCTGGGTGCCAGAAGCGAAAAAACGACCAGGCAGTCGAAGCCTGCAAAGCTGCACTGTTTCCCGGCTGATTCGCAGATGGGCAGAACAGCTTAACAATTGCTTTTCATTTTTTCTCCTAATTCATAAAAACAAGCCGGCGCCGCAAGGCGCCGGTTTGTTTTTATGCCCGTATCAGATAAGGATTGTGCAAGATGATGGAATTCTGACCGTTAGTATGACTGGTTTCATGTCAGATAGATTCTTTTCTTTTTCACTTAAATATGCTAAACTAAAAAACAATGAAAGAAGGGAACGACTGGATGTCTTTTTTTAACCGCCCGACGCCTCCTATCTGGCGAATCGTTGTATATTGTGTGGCTTCGGCGCTCATTTTGCTGCTATTCGGAAGAATGATTGCATTTTTCCGAATCCCGATCTGATGACAAAACGGGAGTTTTACCGGCGCTGTATGCGGCTGGTCCTTTTTCTGGGCGGGACGGCTCTGCTGGTGTGGGCGTTTACGCATGGGCTGCCATACTTTTGCCCGCTGCGGTGGACCGCAGGCATAGAATGCCCTGCCTGCGGAATGACAAGAGCGGCGAATGCTCTGCTGCATTTTGATTTTTCGCAGGCGTGGCGTTACAATCCGCTGATTTTTGTTGTTCTGCTTTACACGGGAATTCTGGCTGTTTTATGGCTTTTGGGAAAAGATAAAATGATGCGCGCAAAAGGGTTGTGGATACCGCTGATCGTCCTGTTTTTCATTTGGTGGGTTGTCAGGGCCGTTGCATACGTCAATGGACAGTACCCCGCTTTTTATGAACCGCAGGCTGTCATTCCGCGGGTATTCGGTTTAATACGCCAGTTTTTCTGATCCTTGGTTTTTTATTATACGAAATTAATCGGAGGTTTTTGAAATGTATCAGGATTTCATGGATTCAATTGGGTTTGTCGCGGAAAGGGACCCCGAAGTCGGGGCGGCGATGCAGAAGGAACTGGCCCGTCAGCGCAGAAATATCGAGCTGATCGCGTCTGAAAACATTGTCAGCCCCGCCGTGCTGGCGGCAATGGGAACCGTGCTCACCAACAAATATGCGGAAGGCTATCCCGGCAGACGTTATTACGGCGGCTGCCAGGATGTCGATATCGCGGAAACAATCGCCATCGAACGCGCCAAAAAACTGTTCGGCGCCGAGCATGCCAA
>JAEXAZ010000224.1 GCA_023394255.1 Bacillota bacterium
CTGCTGAACGCGGCTGCCGCAGATACCCCTTCCGGTCTTCGTATCGCGGTCGGCGCACGGCCGATGGCCGCCGCGCTTTCGAACGCAGCGGCGGATTGTATCAAACACGGAGGAACGCCGGCGCAGGCGGCAGAAGCCGCGGCGGCGGAACTCAAATTCGCGGACAACCACCGCGCAGGCGGCGCGTACCGCAGGGAGCTTTGCCTCGTACTGGTAGAGCGGGCGCTGAAGGAGGCGGGGGTATGACGGTTACGTTTTGGGTGAACGGACGCAAACAAGCGTGGGAAGTTCTGCCGGACGAGGTACTGGCGGACAGCCTGCGCGGCCATGGCTTTATCAGTGTCAAAAAAGGCTGCGGACAGGGCGCTTGCGGGCTCTGTACGGTCTGGGTGGAGGAGAAGCCCGTCCCGTCCTGTTCGGTGCTGCCCGTCCGAATGGAAGGAAAGCAGATCACGACCCTGGAAGGCGTGCAGGAGGAAGCCGCGGCATACGGCCGCCTGCTGGTGGAGGAAGGGGCTGACCAGTGCGGATTCTGCGCTCCGGGGCTGACCATGCTGGTGCTGGCGATGAAAAAGGAACTGGTGGACCCTTCCGAACAGCAGGTCAGGGAGTACCTGAACGGAAACCTCTGCCGCTGTTCGGGCTATTACGGGCAGATCCGCGCGGCAATGCATTATTTACAGTCAGAAAGGTTGGGGTAACAAGTGTTGAATGAGTATGATCTGGGCGAGTATCAGAACTATATAGGCGGCGTGTGGCAAGCCCCGAAATCCGGCGCGCTGATGGAAACAAGGTGCCCCGGAAACGGCGCGGTGGTATCCCGCGTGCCCGATTCGGGCAGGGAAGAGATTGACGCGGCGGTTGCCTGCGCCAAACGCGCGTTTGAGCAGGAGGACTGGGCATTTCAGCCGCGGCTGCGCTCGTCGGTGCTTTACCAGTGGGCGCAGGCGATGCGGCAGTATCTGAATCCGCTGGCGCGGGCCTTGTCCCTTGAGACGGGAAAACCGATCGCGGAAGCGCTGTTTGAAGTGAACGGAGCCATCGGTTATCTGGAGTATTATGCCAGCGCCGCGCGCACGCTGTTCGGCGGTTCCACCGCGGTGGACAAAAGCAGCCTGTCTGTGCTGTGCCGGGAGCCGGTCGGGGTGGTTGCCGGCATTACGCCGTGGAACTATCCGATTACGCTGCTCATGCGTGACCTGGCCCCCGCGCTGGCGGCGGGCAATACCATTATCATCAAGCCCGCCGAGCAGACGACCGCCTGCACCCTTGAAGTGGTGAAGCTGCTCGAACTGGTGCCTTCCCTGCCGAAAGGCGTGGTCAACGCCGTATCGGGCAGAGGGGCAACGGCCGGGAACGCGCTTGTTGAGCACCCGGATGTGGATATGGTATCGTTCACCGGCGGGGTGGAGACCGGCAAAAAGATCATGAAGACCGGCGCGGATACGATGAAAAAGCTGTCGCTCGAACTCGGCGGGAAATCGCCCAATATCGTTTTTGCCGACGCAAATCTGGAAAAAGCGCTGCCATTTGCCATCAAGGCAATCTTTACCAATGCCGGGCAGCTCTGCACGGTGGGTTCGCGGCTTGTCATTGAAGAATCGATCGCGGATACCTTTCTCGCGAGGATGAAAACAGAGGTTGAAAAACTCAAGCTGGGATTTGGCCTTCAGGAAGATACCCAGATGGGGCCGGTTATCTCCGAAAAACAGATGCAGAAAATCCTCGGCTATATCGAGGACGGGCTTCAGACCGGAGAACTGGTTACCGGAGGCGGCCGTGTCACCGAAAACGGGCTGGACAGCGGGTTCTTCATCGCGCCGACAATCATCAAAAATCCGGCGCATAACAGCCGCGTCGTGCAGGAAGAAATCTTCGGGCCGGTGCTGGTCGTGGAAACCTTCCGTACCGAGGAAGAAGCCGTTTCACTGGCAAACGGCACGATCTATGGGCTTGCGGGCGCGGTCTGGTCCAAAGATATCGACAAAGCCATGCGGGTTGCCAGAAAGCTGCGCACGGGATCGGCTTGGGTGAACTGCTATAACAAGCTGTTTCCGGAATGTGAGACCGGCGGCTACAAGCAGTCGGGCGTTGACCGCGCGGGCGGTGTCGAGGGCCTGATGAAATACACGGAAGTCAAGCATTTGTGTGTGGATTTTGCTTAGAAATCGTATCGCGGATGAAGCTGCCAAAACGGCGTAAGGGGGCTGCAATAATGAAACAAACCGAAGTGAATAAAGTCCGGCTGATGCTGGTGAACATTGTCAAGATCTATCCCGGCACCATTGCCAACAACAATGTAAACCTGAAGGTCCGGGAAGGCGAAGTGCATGCGCTGCTTGGTGAAAACGGGGCGGGAAAATCCACGCTGATGAATATCCTGTACGGATTGACAGAGCCCAACGAAGGGGATATCGTGTTTGAAGGAACGCAGGTACATATCCAATCCCCAAAGGATGCGATCGCAATCGGCATCGGCATGGTTCACCAGCACTTTATGCTGATTCCGGCGCTGACGGTTGTGGAAAATATTATTCTTGGAATGGACGACACCAAAAAGATCGCCATGGATACCAAAGGGGTTGCCGACCGTATTCTCGAGCTGTCCAGGAGGTATAATCTTGCGGTCGATCCCTACGCACGTGTTTCCGACCTGACTGTGGGCCAGCAGCAGCGTGTCGAAATTGTGAAAGCATTGTATAAAGAGTGCCGGCTGCTGATCCTCGACGAGCCCACCGCCGTTCTGACTCCTCAGGAGATTGAACAGCTGTTCCTGATCATCCGCCAGCTGAAAGCGGAAAACAAATCCGTCATTTTCATCACGCATAAATTGGGCGAGGTCATGGCTGTCTGCGACCGGATCACAGTTCTGCGGGCGGGGGAAACCGTTGGGACAGTCAATACTTCCGAGACCAATCCGCGCGAGCTGGCGCACATGATGGTCGGCAAAGAGGTGCTCTTTGAAGTTGACAAAAAGGACAGGGAGCAGGGCGAAGCCGTGCTCGATGTCGAACATCTTACCGTCAGGAACAAGGATGTCACCGTGGTCAGCGACCTGTCTTTGCGTGTGCATGCCGGAGAGATTTACGGCATCGCGGGGGTGGACGGCAACGGCCAGTCCGAGCTTATCCGCGCCATCACCGCGCTGAAAAAGAAAACGGGCGGCACGGTCACCATCTGCGGCAGGGATGTAACGAAAGGGAGTTCCAGGGATGTGCTGGACTGCCAGGTTGCGCATATCCCCGAAGACAGGCAGAATGTCGGCGTTGTAATGGGGATGTCAATTAAGGAAAATATGCTGCTGCATGATTATAAGAAGAAGGAATACAAAAAGAACGGCCTGCTCGACTGGAAACGCATTGCGGTCCGCGCGCAGGAACTGATCCAAAAATACAATATCAAAACGCCCGGTGAGGAAGAACCGATTACGGCGCTTTCCGGCGGCAATCAGCAGAAGGTGGTTGTGGCGCGGGAGCTGGAAACCCATCCTAAATTGATGCTGGCGGTTCATCCGACGCGCGGTGTGGATGTCGGGGCGATTGAATTTATTCATAAGCAGATTGTAGCCGCGCGCGACGAGGGCTGCGCGGTGCTGCTGATTTCCACGGAACTCGATGAGATCATGTCCCTCTCCGACCGCATCGGCGTGATTTATGAGGGGAAGATTCTGGGGGAAATGGCGCGGGAGGAAGCGGAAATCGGGCGGATCGGGCTGCTGATGGCAGGCCACCGCGAAAGCGCCAGTGCGTAAAGGAGGACTTATGGCAGATTATATTTTGACCGACGCGGCAGTTGTAACCGTAGACCCTGCGCGCCGTGTCCTGTTTGGCGGCGCTTTCGCGGTTGAAAACGGCCGGATTGCGGCAATCGGCAAAACCGAAGAACTGATCAGGCAATATCCAAACGCCCGCAGAATCGACTGCACCGGCAAAGCTGTTTTCCCGGGGTTCATCAACACGCATAACCACCTGTTCCAGACTTTGCTGAAAGGGCTTGGCGACGATATGGTGCTGTCCGACTGGCTGCGCACCATGACCTTTCCGGCAGCCCGGTTCCTGACCCCGGAGGACAGCTACCACGCCGCGATGCTCGGCTGCGCCGAGGCTGTCCGCAGCGGCGTGACGACCATGACGGATTATCTCTATCTGCACCATAAAGAGCACCTCACGGATGGCGTCGCAAAAGCGATGTCGGAACTGAAAATCCGCGGCGTCATCGGCAGCGGTTCGATGGATGCCGGTCTGGAAGCGGGCGTCTGCCCGGAAATTACCCAGACGCCCGAGGTGGTGGAGCGCGAAATGACCGAATTGTTTGACCGCTACCACAATTCGGAAGAGGGCCGGCTGAAAGTCTGGGCGGCGCCGGCGGCGCTCTGGTCCAATTCCGAAAAGATGCTCCGGATGCTGTGGGAGCTTGCCAATTCCTATCAAAGCGGCATTACCATCCATGTATCCGAAACACCGTTCGACCGGAAGGCCACGGAAGCGCTGCACGGCTGCGCCGGGACGGACTGTCTGGAAAAGCTGGGCATTTTGGGGCCGAATGTGCTGATGGTGCATTGCGTTTACCTCAATCAAAGAGACATCGCTGCCGCGAAGCAATACGATCTGAAGGTTTCGCATAACGCGGTCAGCAATATGTACCTGTCCTCCGGCGTCGCGCCGGTTCCGGCAATGCTCAGAGCGGGCGTCACGGTCTCCCTCGGGGTGGACGGCGCCGCTTCCAACAACGGCCAGGACATGCTGGAACTGATGAAATCCACCGCGCTTCTGCATAAAGTGTCCACCTTGGACCCGACGGTTATTACCGCGGAAAAGGTGCTGGAAATGGCCACGATCGACGGCGCGCGTGCGCTGGGCATGGAAGAGGAGGTTGGATCGCTTGAGGCCGGGAAAAAGGCTGACTTTGTGGTGTTTAACCCTTATCTCAGCCCCAAATCGATTCCAATGCACAACCCGGTCTCCACGCTGGTCTATTCCTCGACTATGGCAAATATCGAATTGGTCGCGGTGGACGGACGTTTTATTCTGGAAAACGGTGTGCTGACGACAGCGAATGAGCAAAACATATTAAAAGGCGGGTACCGCGCGGCGGAACAGCTCGCAGAACGCGCGGGAATTATAAATCGGGGGGCGGGGCATCCGTGGTGCTCCATTTACGCAAAAAACAGATAAAAAGAAAGAAGGTACGGCCGCGGCGGGTATGATAGCCGGAGCTTTGCTCCGGAGGGACAGACAGCCCTGCCCAGACGGTGAAACTTTGGAAGGGATCGGAAAAACAATATGGGATATCGCTTGTTCGGGAGAGAGATGCAGTCGCCGTTTATTATCGGCTCGGGACCACTGAGCTATGGCGCGCCTGGACTGATCCGTCTGCATCAGGCGGGAGCGGGGGCCGTTGTCACAAAAACCATTAATCTTGAAGCGGCTGAAAATGCGGTGAACCATATGGCGAGCTGCGGGATGAACACGCTGATCAACTGTGAAAAATGGTCGGATTACGGCCCGGAACGCTGGATAGTAAGCGATATACCGCAGGCCAAAGCCGCAGGGGTGGTGGTCATCGCGAGCATCGGTGTTTCCCTCTGCGCCCGGCCGGAGCTTGTCACAAGGCTGATTGAGGCGGGCGCCGATATGGTTGAACTTGTGTCATACAATGAAACCGAGCTGAAAACGATGGCTGAAACGCTGCGCCCATACTGTACGGTTCCGATGCTTGTGAAACTGTCCGCCAACTATCGGGATATGCTGGAGATTGCCGGCGCGTGCAGGAAAGCGGGGTGCGACGGGTTCACCGCATGTGATTCCATCGGCCCCGTGATGAAAATTGATATTGAAACCGGCAGGCC
>JAEXAZ010000337.1 GCA_023394255.1 Bacillota bacterium
CCATAATTACATAAGCGCCGCCAAAGCCTTTGTCCTGAACTTTGAATGCCCATCCGGCGCCGCTTTCGTCCTTGGCCGCAATCAGCAGTCCTTCAATGCCATCTACCGGTACCTCGGTGAATGACGTTGAAGCGGGAAGCACTTCTGTCATTGCCTCATCGGACGCTTTCTTTTCCGACTGTGCAATCAGAGGCGCCGTTACATTATAGGTAGCGCCAAGCAGCCCCGAAGTGATGAGACAGATAGCTGTCAATACAATAATTGGTTTCAGTAACTCTTTCATAATGCGCCCCTCCCCCTTATTCTGTTTTCTCCGCAAAGACAGCTCCGAACGGCTTCGTAATAGTAAGTCTGTCAATATGCGGTGTGACGATGTTCATCAGCAAAATTGCGTAAGACATTCCTTCCGGATAAGAGCAGAAACTGCGGATGATCATTGTAATAAAACCGATGCCGATGCCGAAAATGGCCTTGCCCTTGTCTGTAACGGGGCAGGTGGAATAATCCGTAGCCATGAAGAACGCGCCGATCATTGCGCCGCCCGAAAGGACCGCGTAAAACGGGTTCGCGCCGAAAAGGAGCGCAAACACAAAAATGCTTCCAAGCGTGGATACCGGGATCACCCAGCTGATAATTCCCTTATAGATCAGGAATAAACCGCCCAGGAGAAGCGCAACCGCACAGGTCTCCCCGAGCGAACCGCCCCGGGCGCCCAAGAACATCTGAAGAAGCGAAGGCAGCTGCTCCATCTTGCCGCTCAGCGGAGTCGCGGAAGCAACCATGTCAACCCCCATGACACGAATGATCTGGCCCGAAGTGGCTCCGGCAACAGATTCTACTCCCCCATGCAGAGGCGCCACCCAGGTGGTCATATGGCTCGCAAAGGAGACTAACAGAAAAATACGGGCGGTCGCCGCCGGGTTTGCAAAATTGCACCCGATTCCGCCAAACAGGCATTTTACCACAACAATCGCGATAAAAGCGCCGAATACAACCATCCACAGCGGCAGTGTTACCGGCACATTGCAGGCAAGGATAAGTCCGGTTACCACGGCGCTGCAGTCCCCAATTGTAGGTTCCCTTTTGGTCAGCACGGTAAACAGATATTCAAATAATACACAGGACAGCACGCTAACCACTGTCAAAATCAGGGCGCGAAACCCGAAGTAATAGACAGAAGCAAGGATGGTGGGAACCAAAGCAGCTGAAACCGTCAGCATAATTTTCTTTGTGGAAATGGAATCTTTGATATGCGGAGACGGTGTCATAATCAGTTTTGAACTTTCAGCCGCCTGGACTTGATTTTCCGTTATAATTGAAGCCAATTGATAGCCCTCCTATTCTACTTTTTCGCTGCCGCGCGCAGTTTTTGTTTTGCCAGTTTATTGGAGAAGGTCAGATCACGTTTTGCCGGACATACATAGGAACAGCTTCCGCACTCCATGCAAAGCATGACCTTGAGCTTACCCAGCAGTTCGAGGTCATCATTTTGTGATGCAAGCTCAATCTGGCGGGGCATCAGATGATACGGACATGCATGCATACATCTGCCGCAGCGAATACAGGCTTGTTCGGGTTCAACTTTTGTTTGGCTTTCATCAAAAGCAAGCAAAGCATTATTGTTTTTCAGGACCGGATATGTATCATCAAACAATAAGATACCCATCATCGGCCCGCCCATCATCAGCTTTTTGGGCGCGCAGGAGTACCCGCCGCAAAACGCGATTACATCAGCAAAATGCGCGCCGATAGGCGCTATGACATTTTTTGGCTCTTTAACAGCTCCCCCGTCGACCGTCAGGCATTTGCTCACCAGCGGCATCCCCGTGCGCAGATACTGGCCGACGAACGCGGTGGATGTAATATTATTGACGATCACGCCCGCATCGGACGGCAGCATCCCCTCTTTGATCACCCGGCCGGTGGTTTCAAAAACCGCTACTTTTTCAGCACCTTTTGGATAAATTGCGTTCAAGCTGCAAACCTCAATACTGGGATCTTTTTCCGTAAGCCTGCGCAGCAGTTCAATTGCCTGCGGCTTATTGCTCTCCACCGCAATTTTAACCTGCGATATACCGACATATTTTTTAATGGCGGAAATTCCGTCAAGCACGTCTCCCGAGCGCTCAATAATGGTACGGTAATCCGATGTAATGTACGGTTCGCATTCGGCAGCATTAACCACCAATGTGTCCACTTCCGACAGATTTTTTGGGTTCATTTTGATATGGGTAGGAAAACCCGCCCCGCCGAGGCCAACCAGGCCGGATGCCCGGATCGCTTTTACAAAATCCACGTGGTTTTCAATGACCGGCGGTTTCACGGATTCGTCAACCGCCTGCTGCCCGTCCGTTTCGATGATCACAACCTGCGTTCTGGAACCATTGGAAGTAACCAGCTCCGTAATATTGGTCACGGTTCCCGACACGCTGGAATGGATGGGCGCACTCAAAAAAGCTGTACTGTCCCCAATCAGTGTACCCACCTTCACGGCGTCGCCTTTTTTGACGGTCGGCGTACAGGGCGGTCCCATGTGCTGTGACATGGAAATGCAGACCTCTTTCGGGATCGGCATTGCAGTACTTGGGCAATTTTCAGTATTTTTGAAGTGTCCGATTTTCGCACCCTTCATCGTTTTCTGCAAAAAACTCATTCCCTTTATTCCTCCTCTGAGAATAATTGCTGTATATTGCAATTTTGATATCGGATGATATCAAAAGAACATTCGGTTCATGTACGGTTTCAAATACCGTAGTAAAATTCCTGTCAGCAACCCCATTACAATTCCTGAAACCAAAAGGATGGGAGAATAATAGAATACCGTGCTGCTTTTTAATACAATAGATGCCGCGATAAGCTGGCCGGCATTATGAAAAACACCGCCGCATATGCTGATAAACAATTCGCTGCTTTGATGCCTCTTTGACGTCAGCAGCGCCATAACTGCCACGGAGAGCACCCCTCCCACAAGGCTCATCATTGCCCCGACAGGACTGCGCAATAAAACAAAGAAAGCTTTCAGGACGGCTAAGATCAGCGCCTCCCTCTTTTTGAAAAAAAAAAGGCAATACATAATGACCACATTAGACAGGCCCAGCTTTACGCCTGGAATCGGAACCAATCCCGAAAAGCCGGACTCTACGATACTAAGCACAACAGAAAGCGCAAACAGCATGCCAAGCAGCGCAACCCTGGACGCGCGGTTTTTCATGATTTCACCCCGTTAAACTGGTAGGAGCCGGATGAGTCGGATGGCACAAAGCTGTCTTTTAAGCTTTCCGAAACGTACACATTTCGATCTTTATCGACAACAATCAAACCGCAGTCCAGCGAGTTAAGATGTTCAAGCGCAAATGCTTTCCCTTTAATAAACAGATAGGTAGACATAAAATCTGCATAAGCGCCATCGGGCGTCACAACAGAAACGGACATCAGATCCGTTCTGGCCGGCCATCCGGTCTTGGGGTCCAAAATGTGGTGATACCGGACCCCATCCTGCTCAAAGTATCGCTCATAGTCTCCGGAAGTTGCCATGGTTGAATCCGGCAGTGTAACGATCCCGATATAGTCGTTTGCGCTGCCTCTTGGGTCACGCACCCCGAATTTAAAGGGCTGATGATCCGGCTTTTCCCCAATCACCATCAGGTTCCCGCCAATTGAGACGTAACCCGATGTAATCCCATAATCCAGCGCGGTTTTTCGGGTAAGGTCACAGGCATACCCTTTTGCGATTCCACCGACATCCACCGCCTGTCCCTTATGCTCCAGATAAGCTGTTTCGGTTTGGAAGTCAAGCACTAAATCCTGATAATTCACCAATCTGAGCAAATTGTCAATGGCTTGTTCCGAGGGGACTTTTGGGTGCTCGGCAGTAACGTTCCACTCCTGCGTCAAAGGAGCAACTGTAATATCAAACACTCCTTCGGACAACTTTCCATACGCAAGGCAGCGGGAGAGCAGTTCAAATGTGTCCTGGGAAACAGCAACAGGGCTGATCCCGGCATTTCGATTCAGCTGATCGATTTCGGAGCCGTTTATGTATCGGGAAACCTGATTCTCGAATCCGGAAAGGGTTTGTTCAATCGCCAGTTTCGCCTGTTCCGCATTCTTCCCGTATAACTTATATTCTACCACGGTATCCATCAGAAAAGAAGTGCCCACGGCAGGCTTTTGGTTTTGAGAGAGCATATAATAAGCGCCCGCTGCTATCGCAATCAATAAAATGCCCGCACAAAAGATACTGCGTTTTTTTACCAACTAATCACCCCTTTCCTGTTTTTACTGGAAAATTCGTCAAATTTCTAACAAGCAGTAAAACACCCCGCAAAAGCGGGGTGTTTTGGTCTGATTCAATTTTGAATCAGTTACTCCTTGCATTCGCTGCAATCCTCTTCTCCGCAGCCGCAGTTGTCATCATCTTCAAGGTCAAACTCGAGCAGTTCCCCGCAATTTGGGCAGGTAGTCTGGCCCTTCTCCAGCATTTCGGAATCGATGCAGACAACATCTCCGCACGTCGGGCAACAGACTTCATAAATATCTTCATCGAGATAATCTTCGCTGTCCTCGTCGTCTTCCTCATCCTCGTCGTCCTTACCGCAGCTGCACTCGCCGTCCTCATCGTCCAACTCGTAGTAATCTTCTTCAAGGGAACCAAGATCTTCGTCAATGGTGTCTACCTGTTCACTGAGTTCATCAACTTCCGCTTCCAGATCCGAAACAGTCAGTGCCATGTCGTCGAAAGCGCCGATCAAAGCGCGAATGACTTTGCCCTCTTTTGTGGAATCATCAATGTCAAGCCCTTCGGCGAGACCCTTAATATAGGCAGCTCTTTCAGTGATTGTCATGAAAATTACCTCCCTTTTGCAATTATCATCCTGGACAGGGTTTGCAAGACATTATGCCCCGAACAAGAGGTTTTATGCTCTCTCCATATACTCGCCGGTACGGGTGTCAACCTTAATGTGATCGCCTTCATTAATAAAGAGCGGAACACGGATCTCCGCACCGGTTTCCAGTGTTGCGGGCTTAGTTGCATTTGTTGCGGTATCACCTTTAAAGCCGGGATCTGTTGTTGTTACTTCCAGTTCAATGAAAAACGGCGGCTCTACGCCAAAAACATTTCCTTTGTAAGAAAGAACCTTGACATCCATGTTTTCTTTTACAAATTTAAAATTATCACCAAGTGTAGACGCACTGATCGGAATATTTTCATAAGTCTCATTATCCATGAAATAATAAAGGTCACCGTCGCGATAGAGATACTGCATGTCTCTTCTCTCGATGTAGGCGGTAGGAAATTTGTCCGTGGGATTAAACGTTCTATCGGTAACGGCACCGGTAATGACGTTTCTGATCTTCGTTCTGACAAACGCAGCGCCCTTACCGGGTTTTACATGCTGAAACTCTATGATTTGGACCACGTTTCCGTCCATATCAAAAGTTACGCCGTTTCTGAAATCGCCCGCTGAAATCATAAGTTTACCTCCAAATGTTCTGATACATTAAACATCCCCACGTTTCTCCGCGGGCAAATTTGTACCATCCAGATTAACACTCTAATTTTATATTAAAATCACAAATTTTGCAAGCCCCTTTGATAAATTATGTCCGGAAAGAGCAGAATTAAACGACGATGAGCTGCTTGGGGGAGCCTGTCAAAAGGCTGCAGCCGGATTCGGTTATCAGCGCCATATCTTCGATGCGCACACCGAACTGTCCTTCCATATAAATTCCGGGTTCCACGGTGATCACCATGCCCGGCTCGCAAATTGTCTTATCTGAGATGGAGAAAGCCGGCCTCTCATGGATTTCAAGGCCAACAGAATGCCCTGTACTGTGTCCGAAGCAGTCGCCATATCCCGCGCCGGCAATGATATTGCGCGCGGCTGCGTCCACATCCTTACACGGGATTCCTGCTTTAATCGCCTGAATTGCGGCAAGCTGCGCTTTCAATACGGTATTATAAACAAATTTTTGCTGGTCAGTGACCGCTTTAACCGCCACTGTGCGTGTCATATCGGAGCAATAGCCATCCACAACACAGCCAAAATCCATCGTGATGAAATCACCCGGCTCTACCGCTTTACCGGTCGGCACGCCGTGGGGCATGGAAGAATTTGCGCCTGAAACCACAATAAATTCAAACGAAGGACGTTCCGAACCGTGCCGGTTGGTATAATCCAGCAATTCACAGGCAATTTCTTTTTCTGTCATTCCGGGGCGGATGTAGCTGCAGATGTGTTGGAACGCGCCATCGGTAATTTCCTGCGCCGTCCGGATACTTGCCAGTTCTTCCGGCGACTTGATCATTCTCATGCGGCGGATTGCATCGTCTGTCTGTCTGTCAGAAATGAATGATGCATCCGGCAGCAACTCCCGAAACCGGGATAACTCCGACACCGTCATATACTCGCTTTCAATCACAATGCTTCTGATTGCATGGCGCTTAATCAGTTCGGAAAGCTGCTCAGATAGTTTTTCCTGCAAAATCACTTCGCAGTCACGTATAACCGCGCGGGCTTTTTCATAATAGCGGAAGTCGATAATAAAAAATGCCCCGGCATTCTTTACCATCAATAACGTCCCCGCAGAAGACTGGAGCCCGGTAAAATACTGCCGGTGAACACCGGAAGTAATCAGTATGGCGTCTATGCCGTCCGGAAGCTGTTTCAGGATTGTTTCGATTCTGCTCTTCAAAAATGACATCCCCTGTAACTATCGTTTCAATTTTTAGAATTTATATCTGTGCAGGCTGTGAATCTCCATTTAACGCCTGCAAATACATCTTTTTCATTGCCATGGCATCCTCAGCCTGTGTGCCGGCGGATTCGCAAATGATGGTGGGGGTATAGCCTTTGCGGGCAATCAATTCGGCAAGCGGTTCAAAATCCGGTCCAAACTGTGTATCCGCAAAAGTGAGGTGGCGTTTTTCTCCGCCCGGCCTTGTATATTCGATTTTGCTGAAATGCGCATGGAACAGGCTGGCTCTATAATTACCAATCGCATTTTCTACCTGCTCCAATACCTGTTCAAACGCCTGCGCACCGCTCAGGCCGCCATAAGTGCGCGCATTAAGATGCCCGAAGTCCAGACAGGGCAAAAGCCGTTCGTCCAGTTTGCACAACGCAAGCACTTCCTCCAGCGTTCCAAGCTGGTTCAGTTTGCCCATTGTTTCAGGACAGATATGAATATCGCGCAGCCCGGATTCATCCAGAGCGGCAATACACTTTTTCATGGTATCGGCGGCAAGTATAAGAGCCTCTTCCCGGCTTATTTTACCGCAGGACCCTGTATGGACCACAATGCGGTCCCCGCCCATCGCATGGACCGCCTGGGCGGACTGCAGCACATAATTGACGCTGTTCAGCCTTTTTTCCTCTTCCACGCTGGACATAGAAATATAGTAAGGGGCATGAATGCTGAGCTGAATTTGTTTGGCCGCCGCGGCGCTGCCCAGTTCGGCTGCCGCGGCTTGTGAAATTTTCACGCCGCGCCCGCACTGATATTCATAAGCGGACAGCCCCATCTTCTCGAGGTACTCCGGGACTTGAACGTTCTTACGATAGCCCATGGCAGTAAAGCTTTCCGAATTTCCGGCGGGGCCAAACCGAATGCTGCTCATAAACGATCTCCCTTATGGTAATTCTTCAGCACAATCCGTTCAAGACGCCGTTTCATTCTGAGAAACAGGAATGGCTCCTTCCTGATTGGTTCGACGAGAATAGAGATTACGCCGGTACTTTTCGCACATAAAACATCCGTAAACAGCTGATCGCCAACTACCGCCAGATATCTGCTGTCGGCCCTCAGGTGTTTCATCGCGTACCAAACACCAAATCCCAGAGGTTTGGCGGCATTGGCAATGTAATCTATCCCAAGCTTTTTTGCAAACGGCGCCACCCGCTTCGCCTTGTTATTGGATAAAATCAGCAGCCGTATTCCCGCCCGCCTGACTTCCTGAAGCCATTGCCCGACTTCATCCGGCACATCCGGATTGTTATGTGTGGTCAAGGTATTATCCACATCCAACAGCAACACTTTGATTTTATGGTCTTGCAGCCACTGGGGCTCCAATTCCCAAATGCGGTGAAAATAATAATCCGGGTAAAGAAACAGCATGATCGCCTCCTGTTTGATACGGCAAAGGTTCTAGGAATAGTATACAGCGAATCAGCTGTCTTTACAAGAAAAGATAAAGCGGACAGGAAATTTCCCGCCCGCTTTATGAAGCATATTATTTGAATTTGCGCTTACGAGCAGCCTCAGACTTCTTTTTACGTTTGACAGAAGGCTTCTCATAATGCTCTCTCTTTCGAACTTCAGCAAGAACGCCGGAGCGAGCGCAGGAGCGTTTAAATCTGCGCAGAGCGCTGTCTAAAGACTCGTTGTCTTTGATTCTGATTTCTGACATTTACCAATTCCCTCCCCACGCCAACAGGCCGGAGTCTATATCCTTCACTGCAAAGTAGATGGATAACGTATTTTATTATACAATAATCTTGTATAACTTGTCAAGCCATTTGCTGGAAGAGCAAAATACTATTTTGCCACGAGATTTACCAGCTTGCCTTTCACGACAATTTCTTTTACAACCGATTTTCCCGCAAGGGCTGTCTGAATCTCGGGCTGATTTTTTGCCGCACCGAGCATTTGCTCTTCCGTGCTGTCGGCTGCGACTGAAATGCGGGCTTTTATTTTGCCGCAAATCTGCACAACAATTTCGACCTGCGCATCTTTGCACTTGCTTTCCTCAAATGCCGGCCATTTCTGCCCGTGAAGCATACCGCCGAATTTTGCCTGTTCCCACATTTCTTCGGTGATATGAGGCGCAAACGGGTTCAGCAGCAGCAGCAGCGTCTTTAACTCTCCACGGTTGATGGAACCATGATCAGCGATTTCATTTAACAACGTCATCATTGCGGCGATGGCCGTATTGTATTTCATTGCCTCAATGTCTTCGCTGACCTTTTTAACGGTCTTGTGGAAGCTGCTTTCCAGTTCGGGGGAATATTCTTCCCCATTTTTCAGGAGATCGAGCAAGCCGTAAATACGCTCCAAAAAGCGCTTGCAGCCTTTGATGGAGCTTTGGGACCATGGGGCGCTCTTTTCAAAATCGCCGATGAACATTTCATAAAGGCGCAGCGTATCCGCTCCGAAATCACGCACAATATCATCCGGATTCACGACATTCCCGCGCGATTTGCTCATCTTTTCGCCATTTTCGCCGAGAATCATTCCGTGGCTTGTGCGTTTTGCATATGGTTCCGGTGTATTAACGACGCCGATATCATACAGGAATTTATGCCAGAAACGGGAATAAAGCAGGTGAAGCGTTGTATGCTCCATGCCGCCGTTGTACCAGTTGACCGGCATCCAATAGTCCAACGCCTCCCTGGAGGCGAGCGCGTCCTGATTTTCGGGGTCGCAGTAACGCAGGAAGTACCAGGAGGAACCGGCCCATTGAGGCATTGTATCCGTTTCGCGCTTTGCCGGACGTCCGCATTTGGGGCAGGTGACATTCACCCACTCATCAATCGCGGCAAGCGGGGAATCGCCGTCCCCCGTGGGTTCGTAGCTCTCGACCTCCGGCAGGCGAAGCGGGAGCTCGCTTTCATCTACCGGCACATAGCCGCAGTGCTCACAATGAATAATCGGGATCGGTTCTCCCCAATACCTTTGGCGGGAGAATACCCAGTCGCGCAGTTTATAATTGACCTTCGGCTCCCCTTTGTGCTGCTCGGACAGCCAGGTAACGATTTTCTTTTTCGCCTCTTCGACTGTAAGCCCGTCCAGAAATCCGGAGTTTACCATCACGCCGGCCGCACAGTCGGTAAACGCTTCCTCCTGCACATTGCCGCCCTTGACGACCTCGATAATCGGCAGGCCGAATTTTTTGGCAAACTCCCAGTCGCGTGTATCGTGGGCCGGAACCGCCATAATTGCACCCGTACCGTAAGACATCAGGACATAATCCGAGATGAAAATCGGAACTTCGGTATTGTTAACCGGGTTGATCCCGCGGACAC
>JAEXAZ010000247.1 GCA_023394255.1 Bacillota bacterium
GATCCGCACGGTTCACAGCTTTTGTGTATGGCTGCTGCGCCAGATCCCGCCCGGCGAAACCGACCTGCGCCATGATTTCACCGTTTGTGACCAGTCCGACGGACTGGAGATTATCCGGGAAGTGGTCTTTCAGGTGACCGGGCGCGAAATTGAGGAATTCCCCGCGTCAATCCTTCAGAATTTTATCGGGCTGGTCAAAGACTGCTGGCTGGAACATCCCGAGGGAGGGCGCGCGGGCGCCTGTACCTTCGCGTTTTTGCACCGCAAAGCCGAGATTGAGCGGATTTGCATCGACCGACAGTACCGGTTCGACGGGAAGTTCTTTCATTTTCTCGCGAAATACGGCGCTTCCATCGTAAGGCTCTATGATGAGAAGCTGATGTCCAATAATCTGCTGGATTTTTCCGACCTGCTCCTGCGCGCGAACGCCGCGCTTTCCGACCCGCAGCTGACGGGGCTTTGGAAGGGACGCTACAAGTTTGTGCACGTAGACGAGGTGCAGGACGTCAGCCTTGCGGAATACGGGCTGATCGTGAAGCTCTGCGCGGGCGCAAAACTGCTGTTCTGCGGCGACTTTAACCAAACCATCTATCAATGGCGCGGCTCCAATCCCGAGGCGCTCACGGCACGTTTCCGGTCGGATTTTCACCCGGTTACAGTGGAATTTGCGGAAAACTACCGCAGCAGCCCTGGGCTTTTGGCCGCCTCCAAAAATTTTCTGCGCAACGCGTTTGATGCGCAGGATACCGGCGGCCCTGCCGGGGATGACCTGGTCATCCGGGAGTTTGACACCATGCCCGAAGAGGTGAGCTGGATTTATCGGACGATCGAAGAACTGCCTGTCACCGATTACTCCCGCGTAGCGATTATTACACGCAACAACCGTACCTGCATGGAGGTTTGCGGACTGCTGAAAGCCTGCCGCCTTTCCGCGCGAAAGCCCATCCGCTTTATGCTGGCGGACGAATTCCGCCTGTTCAAGCGCCCCGAAATCAAGGACGCGATCGCCTGCCTGAACCTTTTGGCGAACCCGCAGGACAGCGAGAGCCTCAAACGCGTCCTGACCCGCCTTGCAAAGGGCGTAGGCGCGGGAACAATCAGCGCCATCCTCTCGCTTTACCAGTCCGGCCTTGGCGTCGCGCTCACCGACTTTGTAGACGCGCGCACCAATACCGGGGATTATTTCGGCGCGCTGCTGGACGCGCTGGACAGCGGGCATGTGGTGGTATTCGACGTGGAGTCCACCGGAACCGATGTATTTGCCGACGATATCGTGCAAATGGCGGCGGCGCGTATCGACGCGGCAGGAAACGTGCTGGCGCGTTTTGAGCGATTCTTAAAGCCGTCGCGCCCTGTGGGGGATTCGGAAAAGGTTCACGGTTTTTCCGACGCGTTTCTTGCAGAAAACGGGATTGATCCCGTACAGGCATTCGGGGAATTCCTGGAATTTGCCGGAACAGATGTCATCGTTGGACATAATGTGGCTTTCGACATGACCATTACAGCGCAAAACCTGCGTAAATATAATACAAAACGTAAATTCGACAATACATATTACGATACGTTGGATATCAGCCGCAGATTCTTAAAGAAACTGGAGAATCATAAGCTTTCCACCGTTGCGGCCGCGCTGGACGCCGCGAACGACCCGTCTCACAACGCCATGGACGATATTATGGCGACCGCCGACGTTCTTGTGGCTCTGGCAGGCCGGTTCCTGCGCCCCAAAACCGGGGAGCGCAGAACCTGCTATCAAAAATTCCTCGCGAAGTTTACGCATACCGCCTCGATCCTGTCGGGGCTTGCCGCCGATCTGGACGCCATGGACGCGCCGCAGCTCGCGTCCCGATTGTCGGACGCCTTTGGCCTGCGGGAAAAATACCAGGACGAGCCGGAACGGCTGTCAAACCTGTTGTTGTTCGGGGACTTTATCTCCGATTTTGCGGACCGCCGCAAACCGGTGCGGCAGCAGCTTTCAGACATTTTGGAGCTGACCGCGCTCTCCGCGAGCGAGCTTGACCGCATGACCGCTTCGACCAATCAGGTGGCGGTGATTACCGCGCATCAGGCCAAAGGCTGCGAATTTGACTATGTGTTCCTGCCGGTTTTGCAGGAGGGCGTTTTCCCTTCCTATCAGGCGGTGCGCGACTGCAATGTGGAGGAGGAGAAGCGGGTGTTCTATGTTTCCGTCACCCGCGCAAAGCGCAGGCTTTACCTCTCGTGGTCACACTACACGCTGAATGCTTACAGCGCGAAACCCAGCCGGTTCCTGCCCATGCTGGAACAAGTCGGGCCGGAAACCTGATAAAAAACGCCGGGCAATTTGCCCGGCGTTTTTTTCTTCTATTGCGGCAGACAGACCGTAATCGTGGTGCCGACGTTTTCTGTGGACTCCAGCCGTATGCTGCCCCCGTGGCATTCTACGATATGTTTCACAATCGAAAGCCCCAGCCCCGTTCCGCCGGTCTGCTTGGAACGGGATTTGTCCACCCGGTAAAATCGTTCAAAGATGCGCTTTTGATGCTCCCTGGGGATGCCGATGCCGGTATCCGATACGGTCAGTACCGCGTTTATCCCGTCCTGGCGCACAGTGACTTCGACACGGCCGCCCGGCCGGTTGTATTTTACGGCATTGTCGCAGAGGTTCTGCACCAGTTCTTCCAGCATGCGGGGATTTCCATTGATTGTCAGCGGTTCCCCCGTCACGGAGAGCTCCACCTGTTTTCGGTCGGATACGAACCGCAGCGACCGGATGACATTGTCGCACAGCTCCCGCAGTTCCACCGGCTCCCTGGCGGGGGTGCCGTCCTGCTCAATGCGGGACAGACGGATAATATCGTCAGTCAGGACGATGAGGCGGTTGGCCTCCTGGTAAATCCGTCCCGCGAATTTCTGAATATCCGTCTCCCCCTTTACCATCCCGTTTTCTATCATCTCCGCGAAGCCGGAAATCGAAGTGAGCGGCGTTTTCAGCTCGTGGGATACATTCGCGGTAAAATCGCGGCGGATCTTCTCGGCGCGCTGCTGCTCCGTTACATCCAAAAGCAGGACGATTGCGCCGCAGATTTCCTCTCCCCGGTAAACCGCGCTGACGGAGACCCGGCAGCTCCGCCCGTCTTTTTCCAGAAGGAGGCTGCCGCTTTCGCCCTTTCCAGTGGCGTCCGCGATACAGGCGGTCAGGCCGGTATTGCGGGAGATCATCAGGATATTTTTCCCCTCATACTCGTCTGGCCGCGCGCCCAGCAGCGACAAAGCGCTGCTGTTGACGGACAGGACATTATGCGACTGGTCCAAAAGGATCAGCCCTTCGTTCATGTTGCGTGTAATCACGCTGATGGTATCGCGCTCGTCGCGCAATCGTTCGACCTGTTCCTGAATCAGCCTGTTCTGCCTGCGAATCTTGCCAATAAACGGTTCCAGTTCTTCATAGCCCTCCGGTTCAACCGGATCATTGATATTTTCCGCCAGCTTTTGAATGGGAAGGATAAAGCGGCGTGTCATCCGCGAGGCCGCCAGCATGGATACGATAAAAATCAGCAGCACAATGAAAAGCATCACTGGAATGATCGTGACAAAAACCGCCCCGATGCTGCGCGCCTGATTGGAAACGCGAAGCACATTGCCGTCCGGCAGTTTCTGGGCATAGTAGTACAAATCCAGCCCGAGCGTATCCGAGTGCCGCATATTTTCGCCCTTGCCCTCCGAGAACGCGGCGGCGACCTCCGGGCGGTCCAGATGGTTTTCCTGATAGGCGAGTTCGCTGTCCGAATCATAGAGCACCTTTCCGTCCGGGGCAATCAGCGTAACGCGGAATGCATCCGAACGGATATTTAAGGACGAAAGGTAGCTGCCGCTGTCCGGCCCGGCGTAGGCGATGGACTGGGCAATCAGCTTCCATTCGTTCGCAAGGGCGCCGCGCGCCTGCCGCACCAGCAGCCCATAAACGGGCCACAGGGTGAGCGCGGCTGTTACAAGCGCCACGAGGATGGCGGTGATACATTGGCTCCAATACATTCTTTTCTTCACAAGCCGTCAGCCTCCAATCTTATACCCTACGCCCCGCACCGTCTGGATCGCCTCCCCGCTGGTGCCAAGCTTCTGGCGCAGCGACTTGATATGCATATCCACCGTACGGCTCTCGCCCTCATAATCGAATCCCCACACACGTTCCATAATTTTTTCGCGGGTCAGCACGATGCCGAGATTTTTGAGGAGGAAAGCCAGCAGTTCAAATTCCTTGAATGTCAGCACGACAGGCGTTTCATCCACCGTCACCGTGCGCCGGTCATTATCCAGAATAATCCCTCCATAGGAAAGCGGGGCGGTTTCATCGTCCGGCTTTACCCGTCTAAGTACCGCCCGGACACGGGAAATCAACTCCAAAACGCCAAACGGCTTGGTAATGTAATCATCCGCGCCCAGGTCAAGCCCCTTCACCTTGTCGTATTCGGTCGCCTTGGCCGTGAGCATGATAACGGGAATCCCCTCTGTCGCGGCATTCCCTTTCAGCCGGCGCAGAATCTGCAGGCCGTCGTCTCCCGGCAGCATGATGTCAAGAATACACAGAGAAGGGGTTGCGCCGCCGACAGCCACCCAGAACTGTTCGCCGCGTTCAAAGCCCTTTGCCTCAAAGCCGCTGCTCTCCAATGCATAAAGGATCAACTCCCGGATGCTTTCATCGTCTTCCACCAGATAGATTTTAGCCATGCCAAAACTCCTTTACCCTTTGTCGTCTCTGCGTCTTTCAGAACACTTTGTAATTCTCATGCTCCCCGGTGATCGAAAAAACCACCCACTCGGCGATATTCGTGGCGTGGTCACCGATGCGTTCAAAATATTTGGCCACCATCAGCAGGTCAATGGCCTGCTCCCCGTTTTTCGGGTCCTCACGGATCAGTGCAATCAAATCGTCCTTCACTTTGATAAACAGGTTATCCACCACATCGTCGTAGGCAATGACCGCGTGGGCCATCTCAAGGTCCTTAGCGACAAAAGCGTCCACCGCGCGCGTAACCATCCTGATGGTGGCCTCCGCCATCGGGGGGATATGTTCCATCGACCCCACATAGGTTTCCTGGCAGAGACGGATGGTGATCTCGGAAATATCCTGCGCCTGGTCGCCGATACGCTCCATGTCGGTAATCATTTTCAGGGCGGTGGAGATTGCGCGCAGATCGGCGGCAACCGGCTGCTGCTGGAGCAAAAGCCGGAAGCAGCGGCGCTCAATGTCTTTTTCTTTTTCATTGACCTCACTGTCGGAATTAACCAACTTTTCAGCAAGCGCCCTGTCCTGCTCAAGCAGCGCCTTGGCGGCCTCGCTGATTGCCGTTTCCACCAGGGCGCCCATCTCAATCAGCTCATTGTTAAGCAGCTGCAGTTCCTTATCAAATTTGTTTCTCATCAGAACACCCCTCTCATCCGAACCTGCCGGTAATATAGTCTTCCGTGCGTTTTTCCTTTGGCATCGAGAACAGTTCTTCCGTTTTCCCGAATTCCACAATCTCGCCAAGCAGAAAAAAAGCCGTATCATCGGAAATACGCGTGGCCTGCTGCATATTGTGGGTAACAATGATGATCGTATAGTTCTGTTTTAATTCTAGCACAAGGTCCTCGATTTTAGAAGTGGAAATCGGGTCAAGCGCGGAGGTCGGTTCATCCATCAAAAGGACCTCCGGTTCCACCGCAAGCGCGCGCGCGATGCACAAGCGCTGCTGCTGGCCGCCGGAAAGGCCCAGCGCGCTCTTTTTCAGGCGGTCTTTCATCTCGTCCCAGATTGCCGCGCTGCGCAGGGAATTCTCCACCAGTTCATCCAGTTGGGCTTTGCTGCGGACCCCATGCGTCCTGGGCCCGTAGGCAATATTGTCGTAAACGCTCATGGGGAACGGGTTCGGTTTCTGGAACACCATCCCCACCCGGCGGCGCAGCAGGTTCACATCCATCCCGCTGTAAATATCCTCGCCGTCGAGCGAAATCTGTCCGGTAATTTTGCAGCCTTCGATCAGGTCGTTCATGCGGTTCAGCGATTTCAGCAATGTGGATTTTCCGCAGCCGGAGGGCCCGATAAAGGCGGTAATGGTTTTTTCCTTCAAATCCAGATTGACGTCTTTAAGTGCCTGAAAGTCCCCATAAAACAAATCCACGTTCCGTATCGATAGTTTTGTATTCATATCAGGTTTGTCCTTTCGTGAGTCGTTTGGCGATGACAGCCGAAAGCATGTTGATCAGCAGCACCGTCACCAGCAGGACTACCGCCGTAGCGTACGCCTGGTCGGTGTGAAGTCCTTCACTGGAAAGGGCATACATATGGATTGCCAGTGTCCGGCCGGAGCCCATAGGCGTTGCGGGAATTTTTGCCACAGTGCCCGCTGTATAGATCAGCGCCGCCGTTTCCCCGACAATCCGCCCGATTGCAAGAATGATGCCCGCCAGGATTCCCGGCACGGCAGAGGGCAGCACAACCCGGAACACTGTGCGCAGTTTTCCCGCGCCAAGCCCGAAGCTGGCTTCACGAAACGCGTCCGGTACGGCTTTGAGCGCTTCTTCCGTCGTGCGCATAATCAGCGGCAGAATCATAATTGCCAGCGTAAACATACCGGCAAGCATCGAGAACCCCCAATGCAGGGCTGTGACAAAGAGCAGCAGGCCGAAAAGGCCGTATACGATGGACGGGATTCCCGAGAGCGTTTCGGAGGTCAGCCGGATCAGCGCTACCGCGCGGTTGCCGCGTTTTGCGTACTCCACCAGGTAGACCGCGGTAAAAATGCCGAGCGGAGCGGCAATCAGCAGGGACCCCAATGTCATGTATACTGTATTGATAATCGCAGGAAACAGCGATACATTTTCACTATTATATGTCAGCTCGAACAGCGACGGGGTCAGGTAGGGCACGCCCTTTATCAGGATATAGGCAATGATGAAAAACAGGACGGCAACCGTCAGAAGCGCCGCCAGTGACACCAGCAGGAACAGCGAAAGCGAAAGCGGCTGGCGCAGATAATTTTTGGCCTTCTGCAGCGCGGAGGTCTTGTTAATCGCCTGAATCTTCTCCGGCATTTAATGCATCCTCCTTTTCAGCACCGAGAATGCGGCATTGATGAGCAGGATAAATGCAAACAGCACGACCCCGGTCGCAATCAGCGCTTCCCTGTGCAGATCCGCCGCATAGCCCATTTCAATCACAATATTTGCCGTCAGCGTGCGAATCCCTTTCAGAATGCCGGCAGGCATGCGCGCCTGGTTACCCGCTACCATGACGACCGCCATTGTTTCGCCGATCGCGCGTCCGATGCCGAGCACCACTCCGGCGAGGATTCCCGATTTCGCGGCGGGCAGCACCGCAAAAAACACCGCCCGCTCGTGTGTGGCGCCCAGCGCGAGCGCCCCCTCATAATAACTGTCCGGCACCGCCCGGAGCGCCGATTCGGAAACACCGATCACGGTAGGCAGGATCATCACGCCCAGCAGGATGGACGCGGTCAGGATGCTGCTGCCGGTGCCCCCCAGCAGCTTGCGTACCAGCGGTACTATCACCACCAGTCCAAAAAAGCCGTATACCACGGACGGAATCCCGGCCAGCAGTTCCACCGCCGGCTTCAGCACCTGGTAGGGTACTTTCGGGCAGAATCTCGCGAGAAAAATCGCCGTGAGGATCCCGACCGGCACACCAACCAGCACCGCTCCGCCTGTCACATAGATGCTTCCCAGAATCATTGGGAAAATGCCAAAAGAAGGCGGAACATTGGAAGGCGACCAGTCTCTGCCCAGCAGAAACGAACCCAGGCCAATTTCTTTCATGGCCGGTATCCCGTTCGCAAACAAAAACAGGCAGATCAGCACAACGGCCAAAATCGACGCCATTGCGCAGAGCAGAAAAAGCAGCTCCATACCCTTTTCCAAAAGCCGCCGGGGTTTCGGGTTTACGACAAGACGCATCCAGACACCTCATTCACAGTTTTTATCGGCAAAGCAGGCCGATCCCCCACAGCGGGAGCCACCGGCCTGCTTTTATCCAAATCCCTTTTTCGTTTACTTCCCTTTGGACTACTGAACGTCAGCCCAAGTCGCAATTGCACCGGTGAAAATGTCTTTGACATTTTCGATGGTCAAAGCAGTTGCCGGATTGTTGACGGAAGTGACCACGGCAATTCCATCGTTGGCGATCGCGGTCGCTTTCAGCTCGGCGGCTTCGGAATCTTTCAGTTCACGGGACGCCATACCGATATCGCAGGTGCCGTCTATCGCGGCGGTCATGCCGGCGGTGGAATCCGACTGCTGTACCTCGATCGTGGCGGCGGCGTTCATCGCCTGATAGGCTTCCACCAGCTTTTCCATCACCGGCGTTACAGAGGAGGAACCGGCGATTACGATTTTACCTTCCGGTTTCGAGCCGGCATAGGGAGCGGCGGCTTCATCCACTTTGATATAGCCGTTCTTTTCAATGACATCCTGTCCCTCGGCGCTCATAATATAGGCGATGAAGTCCGCAGCCAGATCGGTGGGATCGCCTTTTGTGGCAATGTTGAAGGGGCGGGCAATTTTATAGCTGCCGTCCTTGACATTTTCCGCGGTTGCCGCCACCCCGTCGATATCGAGCGCTTTCACTGTCTCGTTGAGCGAACCCAGGGAGATGTAGCCAATCGCATAGTCGTCTCCGGCCACGTTTGTGAGCACCACGTCGGTCTTGTTCGCAATGATCGCTTCTTTGGTGGTATTGTCCACTTTCGTGCCGTCGGCCCCTTCGCCCTGAATCCCTGTAAGCTCAATGAATGCGCCGCGGGTACCGGAGCCTTCTTCACGGGAAACCACATTGATCGGGCGGCTGGCGTCAAAATCAGAGGAATTGTCCTCAGGTTCAGCGGATTCCGCCGAGGAGGAAACTGCGGCGGATTCCGCTGGCTGAGACACTTCGGAACTGCCGGAAGTTGTTCCGCATCCGGCAAACAGGCTTGCCGTCATCATAACCGCAAACGCGGCTGCTAATACTCTTTTCATTTCATTTCACCTTTCTCCACATACAAATCTTACTCTTTGGTATGTTTCGAATTATAAAATGTCTTTGTAAAACCGACAGCGTCTATCTGTAAAGACTGTGTAAAATCTTTTTTTACAATCTGAATCCTGCGGTTACATTTTGGAAACAATTTCGTTAGAAATTCACCGATTAATCGTTATAATTTTTTCAAACGCATGTCATATTCATCCGTTATACTAAGCTCGTACTTCAAAGACAGGGACAAAATAAATCAGAAGTCTACTCTCCTCCTCTCCTACTCTTCATCATACTGTCAGCCCGCGGATGGTCGGAATACCGGTCCGGGGGCATGACAGACCAAGAAAACGATTCTGTTTTTCAGAATCTTTTATATAAAAAGCGGCGCATCCTCACGGATGTGCCGCTTAAATTTTACACAGTATCAGTCTGTGTCAGGTTCTGTCAATTTGCCGCAAACTCCTTGCCAAATTTTTTGCAGGATACAATCCCGTCGCCGTCCGGGGCTTCGTTGATGATCAGCCCCTCCCCCGAAAAAAGCCGGGCCCCCGCGTCCGTCACACGGCCCTGCCAGTCCCGCATCCATTCGCCGTCCCCCCATCCGTACGAACCGAACAGGGCCACTTTTTTGCCGTCCAGCCCGCCTGAAAGCTCTGTGAAAAACGGTTCGAACTCATCTTCCTCCAGAACCTCGTCCCCCATGGCCGGGCAGCCAAGCGCTAGCTTCGGGTACCGCGCGGCTTCTTCCGCCGTAATTTCAGAGACAGTGAACAGC
>JAEXAZ010000253.1 GCA_023394255.1 Bacillota bacterium
GCCGCAGGCAGGGCTTCCGGGCTAATCCGGGCAAAATGCGTTCATGTAAGGAGGATCACCGTGCCGCTGCAGTATGAAACCATTGTGGAAATGAAAGGGATTACAAAAGTATTCCCGGGCGTGAAAGCGCTGACGGACGTGGACCTGGAAATAAAAGCCGGCGAGGTGCACGCGCTCGTCGGAGAAAACGGCGCCGGCAAATCCACGATTATCAAAATCCTTATGGGGGTTTATTCAAGAACATCAGGAGAAATCTACCTGGAGGGCAAAAAGGTTGACATCAGGTCGCCGCTTCAGGCGCAGGCGCTGGGTCTTGGGGCGGTCTATCAGGATGTAAACCTGGCGCAGCACCTTTCGGTAGCGGAAAACTTTTTTATGGGGCAGCTTCCTAAAACCCGGCTGGGGCTGATTGATTACGCAAAAATTTACAGAGAGACAAAAGAAATCATGGACTCCATTGAAGTTCATGTAGACCCGAAGGCAATCCTGAGTACCCTTTCGGTGGCGCAGCAGGAAATGGTGGCAATCGGAAAGATTCTGCACCAGAAAGCGAAACTGGTAATTTTTGACGAGCCGACCGCGCTGCTCACAAACGATGAAACAGAGCAGCTGTTCAAAATCATCTCCATGCTGAAACAGAAAAATGTCGCGATCATTTATATTTCCCACCGCATGGAAGAGATTTTCCGCATCTGCGACAGGGCAACGGTCCTCAAAGACGGCGCGAAAGCGGGCACTGTCTATACGAAGGATACCAGCGAGGACGAGCTGATTTCCATGATGGTCGGCCGTGACGTGGAGGACATGTACGGCATTGCGCATGCCGCTCCCGGCAAAACGGTGATTTCCGTAAAAGGGCTGACGCGCTCCCCCGCCTTCCGAAATATCAGCTTCGACGTCCGGCAGGGTGAAATTTTCGGCATGTTCGGGCTTGTCGGTTCCGGACGCACGGAAATCGTCCGCAGCATCTTCGGTGCAGACGCAAAAGAAAGCGGTACGGTCGAAATAGGCGGCAGGCCGGCGGATTTCCGCTCGCCCAGACAGGCGATTGACGCCGGGGTCGCGCTGCTGCCCGAAGAGCGCAAAACACAGGGGCTGGCGCTCGGGCTTTCCATTATGGAAAACACCAACATGGCGGCAATCAAAAAAATCTCCCGCTATGGGGTGATCAACAACCGCAAAGGGGTTGAAGTTGCGGAAAAATTCCGGGACATCCTGCACACAAAAACGCCGACCGTCCACCAGCTGGTCAAAAACCTTTCGGGCGGCAACCAGCAAAAAGTCGTGATCGCAAAATGGCTGGCCATGGGAAGCGACCTGTTCATTTTTGACGAGCCGACCGTCGGCGTGGATGTCGGCGCGAAAATGGAAATCTACCGGGTTTTTGAGCAGCTGATCAGGGACGGGAAAACCATCCTCATTATCTCTTCCTATCTGCCCGAGGTGATGGGGCTTACAGACCGGCTGCTAATCATGTACGAAGGGCGGCAGATGGGCATTCTGGACCGGGCCGATTATCAGGAGGAGACGATCCTCAAACTTGCTTCGGGCATCAAACAGGAGGAACCAGCATGAGTGAAATAGCACAGAAGAGCACAAAAAAAATGCGTTTTATCAGCGGGGGGATGAAGACCGAGCTGTTTTTGACGGGGGTCTTGTTCCTGCTGTTTATCGTGTTCTCCTTATCATCAGAAGTGTTTCTGACGGTCAACAACCTCAACGCCCTGATGCGGCAGACTTCCATCTACGGAATCGTGGCGATCGGAATGGTTTTTGTCATCACCTCCAGCGGAATCGACCTTTCGGTCGGCTCGGTGATCGGGCTGTCCGGCGTGCTGATGGCGATGTGCGTCGTCCGCGGGATACCCATACTGCTCTCCGCGCTTGTTTCCATCGCGGCCGGCTCGCTCGTGGGCCTGCTCAATGGCGTCCTGGTGCATAACGGAAAGGTGCCTCCTTTTATCGCCACCATGGGGACGATGACGGTTATCCGCGCACTGATCATGCTGATTACCGGGGCGAAAATGATTTCCGGGCTTCCAAAGACCTTTACGGGGATTGCACAGATGGATATTCTGGGATTCCCTTTCCTTTTCATCGCCTGGGCGGTGGTTGTGGCAACCGCATGGTTCATCACCAGAAAAACAATTTTCGGGCGGAACATCTTTGCCATGGGCAGCAACAGAGAAGCTGCCAGGCTGAGCGGCATCAATATCCGCAGGACGACCTACGGCGTCTACATATTTTCCGCAGCCGTCTGCAGCATCGCAGGCGTGCTGCTGACCGCGCGGCTTGGAAACGGCGTACCCACCGCGGGTGACGGTTATGAGCTGGACGCGATTGCCGCGTCGGTCGTAGGCGGCGCAAGCCTGGACGGCGGCGAGGGCAGCGTAATCGGGACCGTTCTCGGCGCAATGATTATGGCGACCCTGCGGCAGGGCGGCACCCTGTTGGGCGTAAACTCTTTTATTCTGGAAATCATCATCGGGTCCCTGATCGTCATTGCGGTGTTGCTGGATAAGCTGAGAAAATAACTTTTTCCTTTATTCTGAACTATATAGGGGGAACAGGCATGATTTATAAAAAAGTTGCAAAAATCGAGGAAAAAATTTCAGCTGTCGGAATCGGATGCTGGAATTTCGGGGGGGATTGGGACCATCCGGACGAACAGACTTCCATCCAAATCATCCACGCCGCAATCGACGCGGGGATCAACCTGTTCGATGTCGCGCCCGTTTACGGCTGGAACCGATCGGAAAAGATTCTGGGGAAGGCCCTCAGCGGCGGGCATCGGCAAAAAGTGCTGATTGCCTCCAAGTGCGGCCTTCTGTGGAACGACCGGCACGAGACGGCAAATAATCTGACAAAGGCCAGCATCCTGCAGGAGATTGACGGAAGCCTTTCACGGCTTCAGACCGATTACATAGACATCTATCAGCTGCACTGGCCCGATCACGCAACCCCGATTGAGGAGACGGTGGAAGCGCTGGAAACTATTAAAAAAGCCGGGAAAATCCGGTATGTCGGATTGAGCAATTTTTCTCCCCGCGACACCGAAATTTTTATGTCGATGACGGAGATCCATTGCCAGCAGTCGCTTTACAATATGCTCGAAAGAAATACAAACAGCTATCACGGCATTCCGCTGGAATATCAGACAGAAAAAGAAATTCTGCCGATGGTCAAGAAATACGGCCAGGCTTTCCTTCCCTACAGCCCGCTTTTTCAGGGCCTGCTCACCGGAAGGTTCACCCATGGGCGCAATTTTTCGGAAAAGGATATCCGCAATGAAAATCCCAAACTGTCCGGACCGGCCTTTGACCTCTATTACAACGCCACGCTCCGGCTCGCAGATATCTGTAAAGAAATCGACAGACCCATGAGCGAGCTCGCGCTCAATTGGCTGCGGCAGAAACCGGAAGTCACCTCCATTATCGGCGGCGTTTCCTCCCTGTCACAGCTTGAAAAAAATCTGCATTCCCTCAGCTGGGATATTCCCGTGCCTGTGATGGCGAAGATTGACGATATCCTGAAACCGTTTGAAAATCTGTAATAAAGCAGGTGTACTATGTGCAAGTATCTGATCGCCCACGACCTGGGCACATCCGGCAATAAGGCGACCCTCTTTGCAGAGGACGGAAGGCTGGTCAAAAGCGTCACGCATTCCTATGGCACGCATTTTTATAACGGGAACTGGGTGGAGCAGGACCCGCTTGACTGGTGGAGGGCGGTATGCGCCTGCAACTGCCGGCTGCTCGACGGGATTGACAAAGCCATGGTCGCGGGCGTGGCTTTCAGCGGTCAGATGATGGGATGCGTCCCCGTCGGAAAAGGCGGGGAGCTGCTGCGCAGCGCCATTATCTGGGCGGACCAGCGCAGCGTCGCACAGGAGCGGGCGCTCCGCAATCAAATCGATGAATTGGCGTTCTATCACATTGTGGGGCACAAAATCAGCGCCTCCTACAGCCTTGAAAAGCTGATGTGGATACGCGACAACCAGCCGGCGCTTTTTCAGCAGATCCACAAGATGCTGCTGCCCAAGGATTACATCATCTACCGCCTGACGGGAGAATACGTCACCGATTATTCCGATGCTTCGGGAACCAACGCGTTTGACCTGCTCAAGCTGCGATGGTCGGATGAAATCCTGCAGGCCGCCGGAATCGACCTAGGCATGCTGCCGGATGCTTACCCCTCCACTCATATTGCCGGGGCTGTTTCCCGGCAGGTGGCCGAAGAGTGCGGGCTTGCGGCGGGCACTCCGATTGTGATCGGCGGCGGGGACGGGGTCTGCGCGTCTGTCGGCGCGGCTTCCGTCACCGAGAATGTCGCTTACAATTACCTCGGCTCCTCCTCCTGGATCGCCTATACGGCGAAACAGCCGGTTTTTGACCCGCAGATGCGCACCTTTAACTGGGCGCACCTTGTCCCCGGCCTCTATTCCCCCACCGGGACCATGCAGGCCGCGGGGAATTCCCTGCACTTTATGAAGGAGCTTTTTCAGGACGGACTGTCCGTGACGGCAAAACAACGGGGCTGCGGCATCTACCAGCTGATAGATGAGCTGATTTCCGCCTCCCCGCCCGGCTCGAACGGGTTGCTCTACCTCCCCTACCTGCTCGGCGAGCGCAGCCCGCGCTGGGACCCGAACGCGCGCGGCGCGTTCATCGGCTTAAAAATGGAGCATACCAAAGCGGACCTGCTGCGCGCCACGGTGGAAGGGGTGCTCATGAACCTCGACATCATCCTGAACATCTTCCGGCAGGAAGCCGACATTACCTCCGTCAACATCATCGGAGGGCTTGCGAAGGGCGCCCCGGTCAGAAAGATGCTGGCGGACATTTATGGGATTCCAGCCTGCAAGCTGAATTACCTGGAAGAAGCGACCTCGATCGGCGCCGCGGTGGCCGCAGGCGTGGGGACCGGCGTGCTCAAAGACTTCCGGGAGATCCACCGGTTTATCCGCGAAGAAGAATGGATTGAGCCGGATAAAAACATGCACGCAAAATATAAACAAACCAAACAACTATTTGATGACAGCTATTTCGCCCTGCGGGAGATTTTTGCCCGGCTGGCGGAAGTTTAGGAGGATATTTTATGCAACTGACCCTTGAACAACTGGCGGGCATGATTGACCAGACGCTTCTCAAGCCCTATGTATCCAATCGGGAGTTAAGGCTCCACTGCGAGGAAGCGGCCGCCCACCATTTTAAAACGGTAGCCATCAACAATGCCGCCGTTCCCTATTGCAGCAGGATTTTGGAGGGAAGCGGCGTGCTCTGCGACGCGGCGGTCAGCTTTCCGCTCGGGCAGTGCACCGTGGAAACCAAGGTTTTTGAAACTATTGACGTCATTGCAAAAGGAGCCGGCGAGGTGGATTATGTGGTCAACCTCGTGGAGGTAAAAAATCAAAACTGGGCTTATGTGGAGGATGAAATGCGCCGGATTGTGGAGGCCTGCAGCCAGCGCGGCGTCACCTCCAAGGTAATATTTGAAAACTGCTATCTGACGGATGACGAAAAGAAGAAGCTTTGTGAAATCGCGCTCAAGGTAAAACCTACTTTTGTCAAAACTTCTACCGGATTCGGCACCGGCGGCGCGACACTGGAGGATGTCAGGCTAATGAAGTCCTGTGTCGGCGACGCGGTCCGGATTAAGGCGGCGGGCGGTGTCCGCACCGCCGAGCAGGCCCTGGCCATGATCGAAGCCGGCGCCGGCAGAATCGGGACCAGCCAGGGTGTACAAATTCTGAAGCAATATCAAATCCTGCTTGCCGGAGCATAACAGCCATACATAAGCATCGGGGAGCCGTTCAGGCATCCCCGATGCTTTTTTCCGCAAACCGGTCTTTTCCGTTTCGTTCCCTGTCGGGGAAACTCATGAAAAGATTGCATCTTTTTTTCAAAGCCTATAGAATAGTATTCATATCATCGGTGAGGAGATGCGAAATGGTGTTATTTTCGATATGGACGGCCTGATGTTCGACACGGAGCGTCTTTGGGATGAAGTCTGGGAGGAGGTTGGCCATACCTATGGCGTCGATACCGGCAAAGAATTTAGCATACGTACCCGCGGGACCAATCAGGCGGACACGCGGGAAGTCTTTCTTCAGCTGTTCGGCGCGGACGGGGTTAATTATGAGGAACTGCAGGGGCGCTGTCTTGCGCGTCTGGAAGAGGAGCTGGAGCGGCATATCCCGGTGAAACCGGGGCTGTATGAGCTGTTGGACACTCTGAAAGGGCGGGATATCCCCATGGCTGTGGCCAGTTCCACCCATCAAAAGATGGTTCTGCACAACCTGGAGCTTGCGGGAATCACGTCTTACTTTTCCTCTGTCGTCACCGGCGACATGGTGGAACACGGTAAGCCCGCGCCCGACATCTTTCTGGCGGCCGCCAAAGCCATCGGCAGAAAGCCGGCGCACTGCCTCGTCCTGGAGGACAGCGCCAACGGAATCCGCGCGGCGGCGGCCGCAGGCTGCCTTTCCGTCATGGTGCCCGATCTGGACCCGCCGACCCCCGAACTTGCCCGGCTTTATACCGCGCGGGCAGACAGCCTCAAGCAGGTGGCCGGTCTGCTGGATACGCTCTGAAAAAGGATAAAAAAACAGCCGGGCCACTTGGCGAACCTCCAATAAGGATGTTTATGAAAATCATAATTGTTTCGCACGAAGCCGAACGGTTACCGATGAATTGTAAATAATCTTTATTGGAGGATTTGCTTTATGGCAAAGTTTGAATTTGAATACACAAAGATCGATGGGCTGTTATATCCCAACATTGAACTTGATGGAAAAGCAGAGTTTGATAACTTGGAGAAATATGGACGGCTCCGACTGAACTACTTGCACGAACAAAAGCCGGGGATGTATCGTGAACTGCTTCTGACCGGCAAGCTGGCAAAGCATTGTGCGACGATTGACAAGACTGCTTTCAATATGGCAGAACGCATCCGTGCAGACTATCTGAAAGCGTACCCTATGCCGGAAGAAGATACACTGGAGCGTATCCGCATTTCTACGCAGGCTCAGATGATTGCGGATGAAATTGTCACAACCCGACTAATTTGTATGTAAAGAAGAATGCCAGACGCAAATCAAGCGGCTGGCATTCTCCTTTATTGCAATTGGGAAAGGCTTCAAAACAGATAGGGGGTAGGGAACAGTTGCGCAGTAGCTTGCCCCCTTGGTTTCACCGGGTTTGCCCTTGGCTCTGTTCTGTTGTTATCGTTACTTTGATTTTCTCACGCCGTTTTCATCGACCTCATAACCGTCGACCTTGGTACTCTTGGCAAGGGAACCATCGGCATTGAGGTAATACCATTTACCGTCGATCTCCAACCATTTTCCGGATACCATGATGCCGTCCTTCGTGAAATAATAGGTTTTGTTGTTGCCATTGGCGCCTAAATCCCAAAAGCCCACCAGCATGATATTGCCGGAATAGAAGTACCAGTTCCCGGCATCATCCTTTTTCCAGCCGGTCTGCATGGAGGCGTTGTCATTAAAGAAATACTTCTTGCCGTCGATGGTCTGCCAGCTGGTGAGAAGCTTGCCGTCCCTGTAGTACAGCCACTGTCCGGCGTCGTTCAGCGCCCATGCCTGCGCGGTAGCGGGGTCGGTGGTGAGCTTAATATAACGGTGCAGCATGGTCGAAACCTCCGCGCGGGTCGCCCCGGCTTTGGGGTTAAAGTTATTGCCGTTTCCGCCCATCATAATGCCCGCCTGCTGCATGGCCGTTACCGCTGTCTTAAAGGTGCCGCCGATACTGGCGCTGTCCGCGTAGGTGATGGCCTCGCGGGTCACGGGCAGGGTGTAGCCGGTGGCCTTGGCATAATTTTGCAGAATCACCGCGATTTCCTCACGGGTGACCGCTCTCTCGGGAGCGAATTTGTCGTTTCCGGTGCCGCTGACGATTCCTTTCTTATACGCCCATTCGACATAGGGCAGGTAGTATTTGCCCGCCGCCACGTCGCTAAAGGAGCTGGTCTTGTAGGCGCTCACGTCCGCACCGGCCAGCCTGCCAAGGACCGTGACCAGCATCCCGCGATCCATCGCCGCATCGGGTGAGAAAGTGGTATCGGTGGTTCCGCTGAACAGGCCGCGCCCTACTGCGTAGTCGATGGATTCCTTGGCCCAATGGGTAGCGATGTCGGTATACTTCTCCGTGGGGGCCGTATAACCCACACCGTAAACGGAGAAGTGGTTGCTGTCGAAGATGATCCCTCCGCTGTTGGCGTCGTAGGTTGAACCGGGGATGCGGGCCGCTTGCCCATTGCCGTCTATATAGACCCCGAACAGATAGCCTACGGCCTCGTTCTTGCCCGGTTTGTATGGGATGGAGAGGGTGACGCTGCCGTTATTCAGGCTGGTGATGTTTACCGTCTTATCGTCCTTGATATAGCTGAGTGTGATATTGTACACCGCTCTTGTTCCAATGAGCGTTTTGGCTTTGGCAGAAAGCTCCGTTACCGGAGTGAGGCTTATAGTAACATCGCCGGTGCTTTGCGCCCGGATTTGTTTCAGGGCTTCCAAATCAAAGTCCAAGGTGAGCAGACCGCCGTTTACTTCAAACTGCCGCACCTTAGAATCGGTGAGCAGCTCCAAGGTAGGCTGGGTCAGCACGATTCCCAGGGATTTTGCCGTGTCCGGCAGGACAATGTTTGTGGCAATACCGATGCTATTTGCTGTTTTTCCCTGTGCTCTGGCTCGCTCCAGAGCTTTTGCGATGGTGTCCGCGACGGATTGCTGAGGAATGGTCGCGGTCGCATGGCCGCTCCCGTCCACCGCCCCGGTAACGTTAAATCCGGCGATGACCGGCTGGTCCGGCTTTTTATCCGGCTGGATGGTGACTTTGGTGCTGCCGCTGGTTGAATTGCCGCCGCCACCACCGCCACCGGATCTTGCGTTTACTGTCACGCTGATGCTGACGGCCAGAGGAACGCCGTTTGGATTGATAACCCCCGCCGGGAGCGTTACGGTTCCGTTTACAATGAAATTTTGCGCATTGGTATTGGACGGATTGTATGAGCTTGAAGCAACATCCCATATCACACCTGCGTTGACATTGCCGTCACCGGTCACCAGTGTTAGGATGCCGGGCAGCCCCAGTACGGAAGCCGTCTTCGCCGTGCCGTTTACCACGCCCGTGATTGCGGATGGGGTAACGATGCTGACAAGGGTCTTATCTGTAGAGGCAGCCGGATTGACCGTGATGGCTTGATCCGCCGTTTTCCCGGAAGCCGTATGGGTAATGCTCACCTTGTCATGGCTCGTTGTCAGCGTTGTTCCATTTGTCGGGCTTACCATGATACCTTTGCCCGTAAAGCCTGCAAACGGCACATCCTCGGTCGAATCGTCGTTATAGGTCAGCGTTGCCGCAAGCCCCGAGAGGTCGAGCGCTTCTCCCTCTGTATAGACCAGCTTTGTTGGCTGCGTTTTTACCGCGATGTCCATCACCGACTGCGCCGCCGTTGCGGAGAAAGTCACGATGAAGGTTAGCTTATTGCCGACAACATCTCCACCGCTGACCGAACCGGGCGCCGCAGCTCCGCTGTTCACCGTAGGAGTGAAGCCCGCCGCCCAGAATTTAAAACCTATCGCCGCAGTCAGTTCGATAACCGCCTTGTAGGTAGAACCGGCCTTGAATTTGCCGCCCGATGTTAAGTCAGCCGCCGAGCCGTCGCCGTTTTGCCATGTCAGCCCTGTCACCGAAAAGCTTGAATCGCCTGTCAGGCCTGAGGATGTGATCGGCGCTGCGCCAGCCGCAGGAGCGACGACGCCGGTGATTGAGGCCGAAGCAATGTCCGTTACCGCCGATATCGTCAGTGTGACCGTTTTTTTCACATTGTTGGGGTTGCTTTTTGCGGCGGCGGTGATGGTAAAATCGCCACTCAAATTTCCCGGAAGAGTAAAGCTTGCGCTGCCGTTTGTCGTATCCGCCGGCGTAACCGTAAGGGATGTGTTATCAGGCTTTTTCACCGTGACAGTTACTTCCTTGTTCGTCCAGTCCTCCCAGCCCATGATGTTGACGGTGACTGTCCTGCCGGCAGGGGACGCTGCTATGGCGTATTCTGGGGCGCTGCCCATGATGCCGTCTGCATACAAGGTGACGGCCAGCGGGGTGGTGGAAAAGCTGATGAGATGCAGCGGCATATCAACCGTCGCGCCAAAGCCGGGCAGCTTGCCGTTCTCGGTCGTCCAGCCGCCAGCGGAAAGAAACAGACCGCCCAAGGTGCCGTCCGCCGCAATCTGAGCGGCGGTTTTGGCCATGCCGTTTTTATTGTTTTCCGCGCCGTCGGTAATGGTTTGCGCAACGTTGTTCACCGTCACCGTCATGCCGCCAAAGGCAATATTTCCGGAGAATCCTCCAATTGTTCCACCACCCACCACGCGTCCCACATAGTTTAAGCCGGTAACCGAGGGGTTTAGCGCGGCACAGTTTTGCACCGCTCCGATCATAGACCCGGCCAAGCCGCCAACAGGGCCGTCTATACCGGTGACGGTGGCCGTGCTGAAGCAGCTTTGCATCGTGCCGCCGCTGCCAACAAGACCCACCACACCTCCGACATCGCCGTAGCCGTCTATACTGCCGGTTGTGTAGCAGTTTTTCACTTCAGCGGAATATACGGTCGCCGCAATGCCGCCGACCTCTAACATGCCGCTGACGCTTGCATTCACCAAGCCAAGGTTCTGCACACTGCCTCCTGTGGTGAGGTCCCCGAACAAGCCCTGTGAATTGGCGCTGGGGCGCTTGATGGTCAGTCCGGTGATGGTCTTGTAGTTGCCGTCAAAGCTGCCCTTAAATGCGTTTGTACCCGTACCGATGGGAACCCAGCCCTCGCCAGTCTTGTAGCTGGAAAGGTCGAGGCCGTTCATCAGCTTGTAGCATACGCCATTTGCATTATAGGTTGTGTTCCCCGCGTTTACAAGCTGGGCAAGCCTGGCAAGCTGGGCGGGGGTGCTGATTTGGTAGGGATCGCCCTCGCTGCCGGTGCCTCCTCCAAAGGGGTTTTGGCCTGCCGGGAGCAGATACAGGGGCATGGGAGTCGCCTGCCCATTCAAGCCGGGCAGCTTGCCGTTTTCGTAGGTCCATGCGGAATCACTGTTAAACAGCGTTTGGAAGAAGTTCGCCGCGCTGATTTCGGTGGCGGTTTTGCTTTCGCCATCCGGTGTGTTCGAGGCGGATGAAATTTCTTTCGGAGCGCCGTTCAACAGCGCCGTCATGCCGTCGAAGGCGACGTTGCCGGTGATGTTGAGCCCGGGGTTGCTCCCCGTCACACGCCCAAAACCGGCAGCTCTCGCGCGAACCAAAGAGCAGAGCGCCGCGGAGTTTTTTACCACGCCGGGGCCTATGGCGGA
>JAEXAZ010000298.1 GCA_023394255.1 Bacillota bacterium
AGAGATTCGGGGATGCTATAGTCAAAAGCACGGGTAGCGCACAAGGAACAACGAAAGGAGAGATAACGATTTGACGCTGGCTTTGCCAGTGAAAAGTCTGCTGCCAGGCAACAAAGCTTAAACAAAATAAGAGGAGGCCAGGATATGAGAATTGATCCTGCAACGTGTTTGGGTTGTAACCAATGCGTCGATTACTGTATGTTAAACTGTATATCGAAAGCGGATAATATCTGTACAATCAAGGAAGAAGAATGCGTGGATTGCGGTGTTTGCCTAAGAGCAAATGTATGCCCGGTCCACGCTATTTTTATGCCCGAAGAGTGTTATGAGTATCCGCGCGCCGTACGCATGCAGTTCAGTGACCCAGGCGTTCAGCATCCCGCCCTGAAAGCCTGGGGACGCGGGACAGAGGAAGCCAAAACAAATGATGTCACCGGGAAATTTGGCAAAGGGGAATATGGCCTCCTGCTGGAATTCGGTAGACCCTGTACCGGAACCAGATTCACTGAAGTCGAGAAGGTCACGGTTGCCATGCGTAAGCTGGGCATCCCCATTCTCGAAGACAACCCGCTCTATGGCCTTTTGGAATCAGATGATTCCGGGCGGTTCAAAAAAGAATTTGTGAACGAAAAGGTGCTGTCCGCTATCCTTGAACTCAGAATTCATGAGGAAGAACTGGAAGAGATCATCGGAACAATCATGCCTCTGCTGGAGAATGTGGACACGGTCGTTTCTGTGGGGCTTGTGACCAGGTTCGACGATGACGCAAAGCTTCCAGTCGCGGAAAAGTTGAAAGCAATGGGCTTTGCCGTACGCCCCAACGCAAAAATCAATGTGGGCCTCGGGCGTCCCCTGATCGATTAACAAGGAGGTTGGATAAGATATGAGTCATTCTTTGCACCGCTTTGGAACTGTTGAAGACCTGAAAAACGATTTTTGCATCTATGCCAGATGTGCCCGCGGGGTAAACAGGGATCATCCCGGGGAAAAATTGAGAAGGATTCTGGATATTTACTTATCGGAAGATTTTGTAAACTTTGGTTCCAGCCATGCCGGAAAAAGTTACGTCAACGGGCTTGACCCCGAGGATTACAAAAAGACACTGGACAATGCTTACGGAATCATCATCTCGTTTGCGGACAGAAGTGCTGTGGAGGGCGTGCTGACCAAAATCCGGGATGCGCAGCTCGGCATTTCCATTGTTGTGAGCGGGCTGATCGACGAGGTGGTCGACATGGCACATGAATGCGGGCTCAAACCTCATACAGCCACCCTGTCCCTCGGTATTTTCGGAAAAAAATCTCTGCTTCCAAAAGATGAAACCCTGAAGATCACGACTATGTGCGGCCATTCGCTGATCGGTACTCCGCTTGTGGAATCTACCTGTGAAAAAGTCCGCCAGGCCAAGCTGACGCCCGAAAAAGCGGCTGAAATTATTGCCAAACCCTGTACCTGCGGGATATTCAATACCAGAAGATGCGCCGAATTGATCCGCAAGCAGCTTGAAAACATCAATTGAACCGGCAAGGAAGCTCCTCCCGCTTTTGTCGTTATGATAAATTGAAGGATGAAATGTGCCCTCCAAGCCATAAAGCGGCACATGCGGCACATTTGGTCTGACAATTTATCTGATATAAACAGCGATTTAAAAAATTAAATGGAGGTCTTGAAAATGAAAAGGGTATCAACGGTTATTCTGGCAACTGCTATGATTCTGGCTGTATCCGGATGTTCAAACTCCACACCGGCACCCTCCGCAGCATCGTCGTCCGCCGGAGGGGCGGCACCCTCGTCGGCGTCCTCAGCGGCATCTGCAGAGGCATCCTCGACGGCGCCCACATGGAAACCCGACAAGCCGATCGATTTCATCTGCCAGTCTTCGGCAGGCGGCGGAAGCGATTTGATGGCGAGAACCATTGGAAGCATCATGAACACCAAGGGCATTATTGACCAGCCGTTTGTCGTGCAGAATCTGACCGGCTCAGGCGGTGTCCAGGCATTCAACTATACCCAGAAGCACGCGGGCGACCCTTATGTCATGCAAACCGTCAATTCCGCGTTCTTTGTCGCGCCCATCACCGGAAACATCGACAAAAACTACAAGGATTACACGACGCTCGCGGTAATCGGAACCGACCCGAATGTTCTGTGCGCTCCGGCCGATTCCCCCTACAACACGCTTGAAGAAGTTGTAGAAGCCGCCAAGGCCGATCCGAAGGGCCTGAGCATCTGTATCGGCAACGCCGGTTCGTCCGGTTCCGCCTGTTCCATCATCTTTGAAGGCGCGGCGGGTATCGAAATGACACAGGTGCCGTTTGAAGGCGGCGCCGACGGCGTCACCGCGGTTATGGGCAACCAGGTCGATTTCGCCTGGAACAATATTTCCGAGATTATGGGCCCCCTCGAGAGCCATCTGCTTAAAGTTATCGCCATCGCGGCCAATGAGAGATCCTCGTTCATACCCGATGTGCCCACCTTTAAAGAAGCGGGTTACGAGGTTGTCTACGAGGTTCCGAGAGCGGTCGTCGCTCCTCCGGATATGCCCGAGGAAGCCTTTGAATTCTACAGCGACGCGTTCGAACAGCTCAATAAGACCGAAGAATGGCAGAAGGATTACCTCGAAGCCAATCTGGTCGTGCCCATATTCGCCGTGCGCGAGGATGCGGTCAACATCATGGCGGCGTTCCACGACGACACGTATGAAATCTTCGACAAAATCGGTTTGGCAAAAAGCAAATAAGGGTCTGAACGGGCCCTTGGGTCAAACCGCGTATCTGGCCTGAGTGATGGAAAGCGGACGAAATAGCGTTCGCTTTCCTTAAGGCCTTTGCAATCAAAGCAGTTTGATAAAAATTCCGGCAAAAACATGATAGGTTGCCGGGAAAAATGGGCTGCCAGAAAAAAGTTGGAGGTGAATACATACAAAACAGGTTCATCCTGTTGCGGTGTGATAACATGGTAAAAACAAAAGATCTCTGGCTGAGTATATTCTGCCTTCTCTTGGGAGCGGGCATATTCATCTACTCATCCAATTATGACCAATATCTGTATGATGTTGTCGGCGGGGGCGGTTTTCCCCGGCTTCTGGCGGCGATCATTTTCATCTGCGGCCTCATGCTTGGAGCGGATTACTTTTTAAAGCGCAAACAGCGGGGAAAGGAACAGGAGAAAGAAGGTCAGAAGGCTCCCGGCAATACGCTTGCGGTACTGGCCCTGTTTGTGAGCGTGCTGGCGTATATCCTGCTGCTGACGCATGTGGGATATGTCGTGTGCACGTTCATTCTGACCTGCGTGCTTTTGTATATTCAAAAAGTGAAAAGCATGAAAAAGATACTGTTTTATTCGGCCATCATTGTCGTTATGCTTTATTTGTTGTTCAGGGTAGTCCTGGGCGTAAGGCTTCCGACCGGTATTTTAATATAGTGGGAGGGAAAAATATTGCATAATTTTATTATCGGACTGCAAACGGCTTTTGCATGGCAATCGCTCTTGTTTATTGCGATCGGCGTCGCGGCGGGGATTCTCGGCGGCGCTATGCCGGGTATCAACGCCTCGGTCTCCACGGCGCTTTTGCTGCCCTTTACCTACGGCATGCAGCCCACCCATGCACTGATGCTTCTGGTGGGTGTGTATATCGGCGTGCAGTACGGCGGCTCGATTCCCGCCATCCTCATCGGCACCCCGGGAACGCCGTCGGCCGGCGCGACGATGTTTGACGGCTACCCCATGAGACAGCAGGGCAAAGCGGGGCTGGCACTCAACGTTTCACTGACCTCCAGTACCATCGGCAATTTCGTAAGCGGCCTGATCCTAATTCTGGTGGCGCTGCCGATTGCCAAGATGGCGCTTTCCTTCGGCCCGGCGGAGTATTTCAGCCTTGGCGTTCTGGGGCTTACCCTCATTGCGGGCCTCACCGAAAAAAATGTGACAAAAGGCCTTTTGGCCGGTGCGCTCGGCCTGTTGCTTTCCACCGTTGGGCTGGACCAGTTTATGGGTACGCCCCGTTTTTCGTTCGGCAGCCTTGACCTTGCGCAGGGCATCGACATTGTGCCCGGCATGATGGGCCTGTTTGCGATGGGCATGATGCTGCAGGACTTCTTCCGGCCGATCCATCTGGATACGGTTGAGGAAAAAATCAAGCTCACCCGTCTGAGCGGCGGCATGTTTAAGCGGATTCTTCCGGTCAGCCTCTTTTCCGGTACGCTCGGCACCATCATCGGCGCGCTGCCCGGCGCGGGTGCCGCGATCGCGAGCTATATTGCCTATAACCAGGTGAAACAGTTTTCGAAGAACGGCAACGACTTCGGCACCGGCTGCGTGGAGGGTGTCGCGGCGTCGGAGGCTTCCAACAACGGCGTTACCGGCGGCGCGCTGATCCCGATGCTGGGCCTTGGTATTCCCGGCTCGGGCACAACCGCCGTCATTCTGGGCGCAATGATCATCCACGGCGTGCGCCCCGGCCCGAACCTTTTCATCAGCCAGCCTGAGATTCCATATGGTATTTTCATCGCAATTTTCATCGGCACCGTTTTCATGTACCTTTTGGGTCTTTTGTATACGAGGCTGTTCGTTAAAATCGTCACATTGCCGCAGCCGCTGCTCAATGCCGGCATCATCGCCATCGTGCTCACCGGCGCCTACGCCGTTGAATTGGACGTCTTCAACCTATACATCGTGCTCGCGCTCGGCGTGGTCAGCTTTGTTCTCAGGCAGTTCAAGGTGCCCATTACGCCGATGGTTCTCGGCATGGTGCTTGGCGCCATCGTGGAACAGTCGATGCGGCGGGCGGTCACCCTCGCGCAGGGGGACTGGTCGACCTTTGTCACGCGGCCGATAAGCGCCGGGCTTTTAATCGCCGCGGTTGTCATGCTCGCGTGGACGCTCTACAGATCCTACCGCACTCCTAAGGCAAAGAAAACGGAAGAGGCCCCAGTTACGGGCGCAGCCTCAAATTAAAACACGTTTGAAAAGATGCTTGCAACACGGCGATCCAATATTTTTTAGTTTGTTTAGAGAAAGCGAGAAAAGAGAATGGAAAAACTGCTTACACCAATTACGCTTGGAAATGTGAAGGTTAAGAATCGAGTGGTTCTCCCATCAATGTGTGTCCATTTTTGTGACAGTGAAGGGTATATCAACGACTGCATGCTGGAATATATCAGATGCAGAGCCGCCGGAGGAATCGGGCTGATTATCGTGGGCGGAAGCCCGCATGGGAAATGCGGCGCAGGCCGTCCCGCGCTGTCGGATGACAAATTTATTCCGGGCTGGAAAAAGCTCGCGGACACGGTGCATCAATACGGAGCGACATTGTTCTGCCAGCTTCATCCCGCAAAATTTCAGGCGGGGCGCGGACACGCCATTGAAAGCCCTTCGGACTATTCGGAAGAGGATATTGCGGAGTTGGTGGAAAGCTATGCCAGAGGCGCCCTGCGCTGCAAACGGGCGGGTGTTGACGGTGTGGATATTCACGGCGCTCATGCGCATGAGATTGCGCTGTTTCTGTCCCCGCTTTACAACAAACGTACCGACCGGTATGGCAAAGATTATGCGGGCAGGGCGCTTTTCCCAATCCAGATTGTCCAGGCGATCAAGAAGGTTTGCGGCAAGGACTTCCCGGTCAGCTTCTGCATCAGCGGAAGCGAGATGGTTGAGGGTGGAAGGGAAATTGAAGAAACGGTCAAAATCGCGGTTCTGCTTGAAGAAGCCGGGGCCGACGTAATCCATGTATCGGCCGGCATGCCCGAATCGGGAGGTTACATTTCCGCGCCGATGGATGTGGAAGACTGTTTCAATGTGGAAAACGCGGCGAAAGTAAGAGCGGCCGTTTCGATTCCGGTCATGGCGGTGAACCGGATAGTCGATATTGCCGAAGCGGTTAAGATTGTCGACAGCGGCAAGGCGGATATGGTCGCGATGGGAAGGGCGCATCTGGCGGACCCGGATCTCGTAAACAAATATCTTGGGATCAACCCTCTGCCGGTGCGCAGATGCGTTGGCTGCAACCAGGGCTGCCGCGATTCCAAGGTCCGCAAAAAGATCATCTGCATGCAGAATCCGCTGCTGGGAAGAGAATATGAACTGAAGATGGCGCCCGCAACCGCGGAGAATAAAAAAGCCAAAATTATCATTGCGGGCGCAGGCCCCGCGGGACTGGAGATGGCGTGCGATCTGGCGACCCGGGGATTTACGCCTCTCGTTTATGAAAAGTCCGATAAAGCGGGCGGGCTTATTAATCTGGCGTCAATACCGCCCCACAAGCAGAATATGAACAGCATCACAAAATACCGCGTGGACTATTTAAAAATGCTGGGAGTTCCCATCCACTACGGCAAAGAAGTCACCATGGAGCTTTTGGAAACGGAAAAACCGGATGTGCTGGTGGTTGCGACAGGCAGCACACCAATCATTCCGCCGGTTCCGGGCATCGGCGGTCAAAATGTGTTCAACTGTGACCAGGTGATGTCCGGGACAGCAATTCCGGGCAAAAGAATTGCCGTGATGGGCGGGGGGCTGATCGGCTGCGAGACGGCGGATTACCTGGCCGCGCAGGGAAAAGAAGTCGTCGTGATCGACATGATCTCAAAAATTGCGGCCAACCTCAATTCAAGCCGGCGTAATTTCATGCTCAAGCGGATGAGCCGGATGCCGATTGAGTATAAGCTTGAAAGCAAGGTAGAGGAAATCCGTCTTCCGGAAGTTGTGATCTCGAATGCGGAAGGGGTGCAGACGCTTACGGGATTTGACGCGCTCGTGGTCGCGGTGGGCAGGAAATCGGTCAATAACCTGCAGGCCGCGGCGGACAGACTGCCCAACACACAGGTGGTTGTTCTCGGCGATGCAAAGGAAGTCGGCCTTGCGCTGAACGCGATCTATTATGCGGCGGAAGCTGCCGCGCGTGTGCTGGCATAATCCCCTATGGCCTGATTCTGTGCGGCCTGCTCTTCGCCGGGCTGCACAGGGTCTGTTGCTTTTTTATGGAAGAAGACTCAAATCTTACCGGCTGAAACCGGTGGAAGGAGAGCAGTATGGGTACTGTTGTGGAAAAGATATTCAGTGCCAAGCTCGGGCGGGAAGTAACCGCCGGGGAGATCGTGATGGTCGATGTGGACGCCAGCATGATCCAGGACATGAATGGGCCATCCGTGGTGACAAGATTCGAGGGGTTTGCCGATGTGGTAAAATCACCGGGCAAACACTTGATGGCTCTGGACCATTTTTCTCCCTGCCCGACCGGGGCGGCGGCAAATAACCATTTACGGATGCGGGAGTTTGCCCGTAAGCATGAAATCTGCGATGTCATTGAGGAGGGGCAGGGGATCTGCCACCAGCGCATGATTGAATCCGGAAAGGTGAAGCCGGGACGTATCGTGGTCGGAACCGATTCCCACTGCTGCCACTACGGCGTGCTCAATGCGTTCGGCGTTGGTATCGACGCGGTGGAAGAAGCGGTGGTCCTGGCCAGCAACCGCTGCTGGTTTAAGGTTCCGGAAACCATCCGGGTGAGGTTTACCGGCAAGCCCGGCCGCTATGTGACTTCGAAAGACCTGGCATTGGTTATGATCCGGGAACTGACCCAGTCCGGCGCGATTTACCGATGCCTGGAATTCTGCGGCGATACACTTGGGCACCTGTCCATGGACGGGCGCGCCGTTATCTGCAACATGTCGGTCGAAGCGGGTGCAAAGGGCGCGATTATGCCATTTGACGATACGCTGCGCGGATGGCTGGAGGCGCGTGAAATAACCGGTTATACCCCGATGCTGCCCGACCCCGACGCGCAATATGTGCGTACGCTGGAGATCGACGTATCCGCTATTGAGCCGGTTGTGGCGGTTCCTTCGGAAATCGACCATGTCGTGCCCGTCCGGCAGGTCTGCGGGCAGTTGGTGGACGAAGTGTTCATCGGCGGATGTACCAACGGAAGGCTGGAGGATATTGAACAGGCGGCGGCAGTCCTCAAGGGGAAAAAAATAGCCCCCACGGTCCGCCTGGTCGTTGCCCCGGCATCCAGGGTGATTGCCTTGAAAATGGAACAGACTGGAATCTACAAAACCCTTCTGGAAGCGGGGGCGAACATTCTGCCGCCCGGCTGCGGCCCCTGTACCGGGCTGCATGGCGGGATAATCGGGGATAACGAGGTGGTCCTTTCCACAGCCAACCGGAATGTTCAGGGCCGGATGGGCAGCCGGGAAGGCAAAATATTTATCGGCTCACCGGTCGTGGCGGCCTATTCCGCCCTGGCGGGAGAGATTACGGTGGGAGGTGTTTGCTGATGCTGGAAGGAAGAGCGAGAATTCTGGGGGACAATATCAGCGGGGACCATATCATCAGTAAGGAATACATTCGTCTGGGCATTCCCATTCCGCAGATGGTCCCGTATCTTTTCAAAGTTTGCCGGCCTGATCTGGGGGAGACATTGAAGCCGGGAGATATGATCGTGGCCGGGGAAAACTTCGGCTGCGGTTCCTCCCGCGAATATGTCATGCTGCTGCTCAGGGAAGCCGGTATCAAATGTATCGTAGCCCGCTCATTTGCGAGAGGCTTTTACCGTTCCTGTATCAATCAGGGGCTGCTTCCAATTGCGTGCACAATTCAGGCGCAGGAAAATGACCGTTTATCGGTTGACCTGGATGCGGGAACTGTCGCCGTGAATGGAAAAGACAGCGGGTGCTTTGAAAAATTTCCGCCGCTTATTCTGCAAATCATGGCGGACGGAGGGCTGATCAATTATTACTTGAAGCGGGAAAAGCTGGGGTAGAAAACCGGGGGTTCATTGCAAAAGAATTCAGACTGAGGAGGCTTCCCGTGGAAAATTTTTTGCTGACATGCGTGGTTGGACTCTGCTGCGGCCTGCTGTTCCTGAAATTTAAAATTCCGGGCGGGATGATGGTGGGATCAATTGTGGGCGTCAGTGCGCTCACAATCGTATTCCATGCGTCATATATGCCATATGCGGCCAAGCTGGCAGCCCAGATAACTGCCGGTGCCTTCATTGGGTGTTCGGTGGAAAAAAGCGATTTCGTGCGCATGAAGTCTATCTACAAGCCGGCATTGGTGTTGCTGTCGATGATGCTTTGCGTGAATGTGTGTCTGGGACTGATCATCTATTGGATCGGCCCCATGGATCTTTTGACATCGCTGTTATGCGCGGTGCCCGGAGGAACCAGTGAAATGCCGCTGATTGCCGTGGATATGGGGGCGGACGCGCCAAAAGTGCTGGTGCTGCAATTTTTCCGGATGGCTGCCGGGGTCGGCATTTTTCCGAGCGTCATTGCGTGGAGGGCGCGTCGTCTGGAAAAACGGCTGGCCCCGGCGCCCGTTAACGGGGTTTCCGAACCGGATGCGGCCGGCGCTGAAAACCGATTACAGGATCTGCCGCCTGAAAAGGCCCCGCCGACCCCATTCAGGTGGAAATTTTTTTTGCTTACCGCACTGATTGCCGCTTTGTCCGGTCTGGGCGGATATGCGCTGAAAATGCCGGCGGGGGCGCTGCTATGCGCAATGTTCGGCATCATCGCGGCAAAGCTGCCGGGGATTCCTGTCAGCATGCCAAAACAGGTAAGGCGCGGCGCTCAGGTATTGGCGGGCGCTTATATCGGTTCCTCAGTTTCCTATCAGGACCTTGCCGAGCTCAATCATCTGATCATACCGGCACTGATTTTAATACTGGGCTACTTTGCAAACAGCTGGTTCACCGGACGTCTGCTTTCCCGCTGGTTTCATCTGAACATCAAAGAGGGAATGCTTGTCGCGACTCCGGCGGGAGCCAGCGATATGGCATTGATCAGCGCCGACATCGGCGTACAGAGCACCGACGTAATTGTGCTGCAGGTCATACGCATGCTGACGGCCGTTTCCGTGTTTCCGCAGATCATGCGCGCAATTGCCATGCTGGCAGGTGAATGAGTCGGGTCCGGCTACATTTTTTGGAATGCTGCATTGTGTTTTTGATTTTCATATGTTAAAATATTAATTTTCAATGATTAATGGGGGATGGTTGTTTGCAGCAATCCATATTCAAAGAGGAACAAGAGACGCTGAAGGAAAAAATCGCACAGTATCGGAAATGCATCGAAGATACCCGGCTGCTGAGGGACAGCCTGCCCGGGCTGTACCATTCGCAGCCCATGCTTTTGGCCGAATTGTCGGCGCAGACGAATAACCATCTTTTTCATCTGGAGCGGGGAGCCGGGAAGCCCTATTTCGCCCGCATCGATTTTGAAGAAGACGGTTCCGGAAAAGCCGCACAATGCTATATTGGAAAGATCGGTGTCGTGGATGAAAATCAGGAGACGGTTACGGTCGACTGGCGGGCGCCTGTGGCCACGCTGTATTACGACAGCAATCCGGGGAAAGTTTCCTATCAGGCGCCGGGGGGAACCATTTCGGGGGAACTGCAGTTAAAGCGGCAGCTTGAAATTGAAAATGGGGCCCTGCTCTCAGTTAATGACGTGGAAACGGTTACCAATGATGATCTGCTCAAGCCCTATCTGAGCGCCGGTTCCGATAACCGCCTCAAGAACATTGTTGCTTCCATTCAGGGGGAGCAAAACCGGATCATACGCGAACAGATCGATCGCAATCTCATTGTACAGGGGGCGGCGGGAAGCGGGAAAACGACAGTCGCCCTCCACCGGATCGCCTATCTGGTCTACAACCACCGGGACGCTATTAAATCGGGACAATACATGGTGATTGGGCCGAATCGATTTTTTATCAGCTATATTTCGTCCATATTGCCCGATCTTGATGTTGACAGCGTTCCGGAACATACCTTCGAAAGCCTGTGCCAGGGGTATATTGGGGAAAATTTCAACCTGGCGGATATTTCCGGGCGTCTGACCGAGGTCGTGAACGGAACATACGGGAGCGTCGTCGACCGTTTTAAAACCACTCTGCGATACAGGGATGCGCTCGCCGCGTTTATGGACAGATTCGATCAGAATGTCATTCCGGATAAGGACTTTGTTGTCAGAGGGTTCCGGATCCTTCCCTGCGAAATGATAAAAGATACCTACGCAAAAGTGGATTTTTCCCTGAATACGACGGTTCAGGCCCGCGTTTCCCAATGTATCCTGTACCTTTCATCCTACATAGATAATCACAGGGAAGCACTGAAAGAGCGGCTGAACGAGCACTTCAGACTGCTGTTGCTGAAAGGCCGCGACGCTTCGGAACTGGACAAGCAGAAAAAAGACCGCGCGGCAATCTTAAAAGAGCTGGAAAACGGATGCAGGCAATCGCTGAAAAAACACTTTTCCATTACAGAAACGAAGATTCTGAAACTTTATGAACTGTTTCTGCAAAGCTGTGAAAAGGATCTTCCGGATGATTTTCCGGAAAAGAATAAACTCAAAGCAGATACGCTTGCCGGGCTCCGCAAGAAAAACCTCGATTTCACAGACCTGCCCGCGCTGATGTATCTGAAACTGCGTATGAAAGGCTCCGATCGGTATGAACTTTTCCGTCATACGGTGATTGATGAAGCGCAAGACTTTGGCGAATTCCATTTTTATGTATTGCGCTCGCTGCTCAGCCAAAGCACGTTTACAATTGTCGGTGACCTTGCCCAGTCGATTTACAGCTACCGAAGCATAGAAAGCTGGGAAAGCGTCCGTGAACAGGCCTTTGACAGCAAAGCGGTTATTATTGAAATGCGCAAAAGCTATCGAACGACTGTAGAAATTATGACCGCGGCCAATAAAGTTTCCTCCCTGCTGGGTCTCGCGGAGGCACTTCCGGTAATCCGGCATGGAGCCCCTGTCAGGTATACCGGATGTACCGCATCGCAGCAGCCGGATCTGATCTGCCGGTTGGTGAGAGAATACACAAAACAAAGCTTTAAGACGATTGCCGTCATCTGCAAAACGGCACAGCGGTCAACCGACATGAATCTGGCGCTCCGGCAGCGCGGGATAGAGGCTGAGGATGTCACTTCCGACACCGAGGGATACCAGGGCGGCGTCTGTACCATTACGGGATACCTGTCCAAGGGGCTGGAATTTGACGCCGTTATCATTTGCGACGCGTCTGAAACGGTATATGCCTCGG
>JAEXAZ010000006.1 GCA_023394255.1 Bacillota bacterium
ACATCGGACGATCACCCGGGATGGGACAGGCTTGTGGAGCAGGGGCTTGCGGAAAATCGGCCTTTTCCATCTGGCGGCGGCCAGAACCCGCAGGTTTATCACGTTACGCTTGCCGGAATGGAATATCTCAGCCGTATAACCGGCGTGTTAATAACGGAAGGAGATTGAGATTGTGACAAAAGAAGAACTGGCAGCAGAACTGAACGGTGTTGAATATGGCGACGGCAACACTATCCCGCAAGGCGGGGTAAAAATAGCAAAAGAATCTGGTCTGGTTATTGTATATGGTGCATCGGATGATCTTGCAGAACTTTGCGGTGCTATTGATTCTGAAATCGGTTGCTATAACGGCGGAGAAATCCCATTGACCGAAAAACATGTCTTATATCCGCCGGAAGAATGTGGATGCCGGGATTTGGAACAATGCCCGTTTTTTAAAGCAGAGTACGACAAATGCAAGAAGATCAAAGTCGTCTGGTGCGGTGACAGCGGTTTTGCATGGGCTTATGAAACGGACATCCCCCACGCAACTTTTGAAATATACGAGGACGGTGAGAAGTATTGCCGCGGCATCGTATTTGATATAAATAGCCTGAAAAATTAAGAAAGAGAGGAAAAAACCATTGGCTGAACAAAAAAAGTTGGATAGAAAATCTATCCTCGATATGGCAATGGGCGCCTTTAAGGAACGTGCTGACTACGAAATGGCAAAGGTTGTGGATAACATCCTTGACCCGAACACCAAAGCGGCAAAAAAGCGTTCCGTAGTGATTACCATTGACATTCTTCCCAACGACGAACGCACAAATCTCCACATTGCTACTACCGTCAAATCCAAATTGGAACCCACGAACCCGGTTACGACTGCTCTATACATCACTGGCGACGAAAACGGTATCCCGGTTGCCGTGGAAATGGTTCCGCAGATTCCAGGTCAAACCCGGATGGACGGTACGGAACAGGGCGAACCGTCTGTTTTAAAACTGGTCAAGCAGGCATAATTCCCAACAAAACATATTTAGGAGGACAAAAAACATGCTGAAAGAAGCCATTGAAAAAATTGTTTCCCTCGCTGATCCCCATCTCTACAAGGTAGGTGACGATACCTACACCAACACGCAGCTTTCCCGCATCAAGCCGGTTATCAATCGTCCCACTGGAATTACGTTCGCTTCTCTTGATGGAGTCGTAAAAGCCATCAGAACAGAGATTAAGCGTGTAACATGCCCGATCTTCGTCAGCGTCAGTGCTCACAACAAGGTTGAGGTATTCACTACATACCGCGAGGACAATATGGAGCGCGATACACTTTATACCGCGGCGCCGGAGCTTCCCCGCAGACCGGGAGAGTGGAATACCTACGATGACGCTATGATCTTTCTGCGCAGCCAGTACATTCAGAATGAAGGTACTGCATACATCCTTGATCTGCTTTCTCATATCAGCGACGATAATAATGTTCAGAGCAATGACAATGGCTTGTCGCAGCAGGTCACGGTCAAGCAGGGGATTTCTCTTTCGGCAAAGGCGGCAGTAAAACCCCGCGTCGCTTTGAAACCGTTCCGCACGTTCCTTGAGGTTGACCAGCCTGAATCCGAATTCCTGCTGCGTCTGCGCCCCGGCGACAAGGAGAGCGGTACACAAGCAGAAATCGGCCTGTTCGAAGCCGACGGTGGCGCATGGAAGCTTATGGCGAAACATAATATCGCGGCATTCTTTGCGGACAATCTTGCAGACCTGATCGAAGCCGGGACAGTGGTGGTGGCGGAGTAATCTGCCCCGCCCTCTCGGGGCAAATAGTCGCTCCTCCTGCGAGGGACGTGGATTGAAATGATGAATCCGATGGCTCGTCAATCATAGTTTGCCCTAACTGCGCAAAAGGCGCAGATTGAACGTTAATAGAAAGGACAGGTGTTTACATATGGCAGAAAACACAGCGGCGGTTGCCGCCGCGCCCAAACAGCAAGTATCTCCATCGCAGCGGTTCGCGAATCTGGTTACACGCGAATATGCATCCGTTGCAAATACCGGATTGGAGATGACGGAATCTCAAAAGCGGCTGGTTCAGCACTATTTCGTGAAAACAGACCGTGTTTTGGAATTCGCCGAGCAGCGCCGACTTGCAAAGTCGGAAAAATATCGTGATTCTGTACCGGTAACATGGCAGAACATCGACATGAACGCGCTGGCACTGGACTGCGCCCACTATTCTAAGCTGGGGCTGGACCCCATGCAGAAAAACCATCTGCACATCATCCCCTATAAAAATAATAAAACCGGTAAGTATGACATCAACTTCATGGAGGGCTATGTCGGTCTGGAACTGATTGCATCAAAATATGCGGTTGAGCCGCCCATAGCCGTCACTTGTGAGCTTGTCTATTCTAAAGATAAGTTTACGCTGCACAAAAAATCCTCCACCAACAAAGTGGAATCCTATGATCTCGAAGTCACAGACCCGTTTGACCGCGGCGAAGTAAAAGGCGGTTTCGGTTACATCCAGTATGAAAATTCCGAAAAGAATCAGCTTGTAGCGCTTTCGCTCAAGGATATTCTGAAACGCAAGGGCGCAGGTCAGGGAAACGCCGAGTTTTGGGGCGGCGAAAAGGATAAATGGGAGAACGGCAAGAAAGTCGGAAAGGAACATGTTGAGGGCTGGTTTGAAGAAATGTGCCTGAAAACTGTCAAACGCTGTGTGTTCGGCGGCAACTATATCCCGATTGATCCTGCCAAAGTGGATGATACTTATAATCATATCAAACAGCGGCAGCAGGACGCAGAGCGCATGGAGGCCGAACAGGAGATTGCCGAGAACGCCAATAAGGGTGATCTTGTGGATGTTGTCGACGTGGAATACAGCGACGTTCCTGACGGTGTAAACCCCGATACAGGCGAAGTGACGGAGCCAGCCGGAGCAGCACCCCAAGATTCTGCGGCGGGTGACGGCAACCACGACGAGGCGTTTTAAATGAGTACGGTATGTATGTCTCGTTCCGAAATCTTTGCGGCTGCTAGGCCCATCCTGTTCAATACCGAAATGGTGCAGGCAATTTTAGAGGGGAGAAAGACAGCGACGCGGCGGGTTGTGAATCCCCAACCAAAATTCTTTTACGCTGGTGGTAAGCGGAAAGATCCAGTAAACGAAAATGGACTTGCATTTCTCTCAATGAGCAATGGGGGAAAAGATGAATTGTATGTTCCGCCATACCAACCCGGCGATATCCTCTATGTGCAAGAGACATGGAAAATACACGCGTTGAACCCTGCATTCTGCATGATGGTAAAATACCGGGCGGATGATTATTGTAACCTGCAAGTCATATTAAGCCCAAGCCGATTCGATAAGTTCAAAAAATTTTATGACAAAAACGGATGGCAGTCCCCATATTTCATGCCAAAAGAAGCGGCGCGAATCTACCTGCGCGTGACCGACGTGCGAACTGAGCGGTTGCAGAGTATAACAGACGAGGAAGCAAAACAAGAGGGCTGCGATAATTCCGCATCCACCGCATTGGGGTTTCCTTTTGTATGGGACAGCACTATCAAAAAGGCTGACCTTGATCGTTATGGTTGGGATGCCAACCCGTGGGCGTGGGTAATCCAGTTTGAAAGGATTGTGCCGACCGATGAAAATTGATGTGATTGCTTCAGGCAGCACCGGAAACTGCTATCTCATTTCCGATGGAAAAACAAAGCTGATGCTGGAATGCGGCATCCCTTTTAAGAAACTCCAACGGGCGGTTGGTTTCGGGCTTTCCTCAATCTCTGGATGTCTAATCACGCATGAACACAAAGACCATTCCCATTCTGTCAGCAATCTTCTGCGCATGGGTATCAACTGCCACATGTCCGCAGGGACGGCAAATGCGCTGAACGTCAGCGGCTACCGCGTAAAAACGGTAGCCGCAGGCAGACAGTTTCAGGCTGGTACATTTCTAATTGTGCCGTTTACAGCTCAGCATGACGCTGCGGAACCCCTCTCTTACCTTATATATAGTACCGTCACAAAAGAGCGGTTGGTGTTTGTAACGGACAGCTATTATGTGGCAAACCGCTTGCCGCCCTGCGAATACTACCTGATTGAATGTAATTACATAGATGAACTGGTGAGCGAATCCACGCCGGACGCACTGAAAGCACGGTTATGGACCTCACACATGAGCTTGAAAACAACTATTGCATTTTTCCGGGAGCAAAACCTTGTAAAGTGCAAGAGCATATATCTTATCCACCTTTCAAATGCCCGGTCTGATGCGGAGCGGATGAAAAGGGAAGTGGAGTCAGTAACGCATAAGCAGGTAGTTACTGCATGAAGGGAGAAAAATATGGGACTGACGGTTGACGGATTCGCTGGCGGCGGCGGGGCCTCCAAGGGGATAAACATGTCGGGCGTAAAAGTGGACATCGCTATGAACCACGACCCAGCCGCTATTGCCATGCACCAAATGAATCATCCAACGGCGCAACACTACTGCGAGGATATATGGCGGGTAGACCCAATTGAAGCCTGCCAAGGGCAGCCTGTGGACTTCATGTGGGCGTCGCCCGATTGCAAACACTTTTCAAAGGCATCGGGCGGGGCGCTCAAAGACCGGCGCATTCGCGGGCTTGCATGGGTAGTGCTGCGGTGGGCGGGGACGGTTCGGCCCAAGTGCATCATTGTGGAGAACGTAGAAGAATTTGTGACATGGGGACCGGTCAGAAAGGGCAGGCCGGTTAAGTCCAAGGCAGGCGAGACCTACCACAAATGGCGTAGTCAGTTGGAAAACCTCGGGTACATAATCGAGAGCCGTGAGATTGTAGCAGCAACGCTTGGCGCTCCCACCTCCCGCAAGCGATTCTATCTGATTGCCCGCTGCGACGGAATGCCGATTGTCTGGCCTAAAGATACGCACGGAGAGCCTGGAACACTGGAAGTTGCAATGGGGTTTCTCAAACCATACCGGACGGCGGCGGAAATTATCGATTGGTCGCTGCCTTGCCCGAGCATATTTGCCACAAAGCAGGAAATCAAAGCGCAGTACGGCGTGAACGCCAACCGGCCTCTCAAACCAGCGACCATGCGAAGAATTGCAAGGGGGCTGGACAAATTCACGATCAAGAGCGCGGAGCCGTTCATTATTCCGATTGCGCATTACAACGGGTCTATCCCCGTCCATTCCATAAACGAACCGATGCGAACGGTTACAGCACGTCCCAAGGGCGGAAGCTTTGCACTGTGCGCTCCATCGCTTATCAAATATCACGCGCAGGAAACAGCCCGAGGACAGGAACTTGGGAAACCGCTCCTCACCGTAGATGGTTCAGCTCGTTTTGGCCTATCGATGGCTTATCTGTCCGAATACTACGGCAACGCACAGGATGGGCTTGACCTCCGGGAGCCAATGCGGACGGTTACGACCAAGGAGCGGGAATCGCTGACGTTGGCGCATATGGTTAAATTCAAAGGCACGAACATTGGTCACACCTGCAACGTCCCTCTGCAAACCCTTACCGCTTCGATGGGCGAATTTGGGGCAATCAATACCCGTGTGGAGCAGTACGCACAGGGAGCGAATCTCCATTATTGGCCGCAGGTGCGGGACATGCTCAACGAGTACTGCGGATACAGTTTCAAAGATGATGAAATCCTACTGATGCAGATCGAGGGCGTATGGTACTACATAGCAGATATCGGCCTGCGAATGATTACCGCGCGAGAAGCGTTTCGAGCGCAGGGGTTCCCGGAGGACTACATCATCGATTTTGAGTGGAACGGAAAGCCCTACCCCAAGACGGAACAAATGGCCAAGGCGGGGAATTCGGTCTGCCCTCCGGTTGCAGCGGCTCTGGTCAAAGCAAATCACCCTGCACTCGTGCGGCAGGAAATGGCCGGCTAATAGGATAGCGATATGATCGCAACCAAAAGATTTAAGGAGACATGACAATATGAGCGGAATTTTTATTAAATACCGAACCTCTTATGCCATTGGAGTCCTACTGGCAAGTGAGATTTTTGTATCCAGAAGTGCTCAAAATGAGATATACGTCCATACTGATCAGAATAGTGCCGAAGATCCGATGAAAATTGCCCAGTACAAAAATGAATCCCGCGCATACCATATCTTAGAAGAAATCTGCGCCTGCATCAAGCGAGGCCAGAACTATTATGAAATGCCGGAGGAATGACATGTGAGCGATATTTACATACTGAAATCTGTCACGAATACAGACGGCAGCCCCAAAATTAATCCCATGGTCAGCGCATACATAGGGAAACAGTGCGAAATCGACTATTTAATATCTGGACGAAGGGCTACTCTGTCTTTCCGATTTTTTGTATCTGGAAATTTAGTACCCTACCTGATTACTTCAAAAGTGAAACACATTACCCGAGAAGGCAACAATATTACATTTGAGACTAAGAACAGTGTCTATACGCTTGGATGGAGGCATGTTGAATTATGAAAGCAAGAGTACCCAATAATAGACCGCGCCCTGACGCAATCCCACTGCAGCTTTTACCGTCCGAGGAAATGAAAAAGTTCACACCGGAGCAGCAGGCACAGCTAAATGCTGCATCGATCAACCTGAAGGAAACTATGAAAAAGCTGTCCAACAATTCCTTTGTGTTGGGAGCAAAGGCCATTTCAAAGATTGCGGTTAAAGAATATAAGCCGGATATTGACACGGCAGAGGATTACGATACCCTTCGGGCAGCCGTGGACAAGCTGTTCGGTTTCCTTGGAAAGGGAGATGCATTAAAATGAAACCTATTTATCAGCCCGCAGGCCGCGCCCGTGAATACGGTGACTATGCAATTAACATCTACACCGGCTGTCCCCACCGCTGCTATTACTGCTTTGCGCCCTCTGTGTTGCGT
>JAEXAZ010000033.1 GCA_023394255.1 Bacillota bacterium
TCATTCTGAATGTGATTATGCTGGTTTTGGGAACCATTATGGATATGTCCGCAATCATCCTGGTTGCCACCCCGATTCTGCTGCCCGTCGCAACCAGTATCGGGATTGATCCGGTCCACTTCGGCGCAATCATGATTCTCAACCTCGGCATCGGCCTGATCACCCCGCCGGTCGGCGGCACGCTGTTTGTCGGCAGCGCCGTCTCGGGCGTTCCGATTGAGCGGCTGATCAAAACCCTGCTTCCGTTTTTCTGTGTCATGGTCGCCGTATTGCTGCTGATCACCTATGTCCCCGGCTTGGTCATGTGGCTCCCCAACCTCATGATGCCCGTGATGGGCACATAATCCCTTCATTTACGGCAAAATCGGGTTCCCGCGCGCTTCCTGACGGAAACCGCGGGAACCCGAAAATTTCAATTAAGGTGGTGCCCTGATGACAACCTTGCAATGCCCTTTTGACAACGCCTCGCTGGACTGCTATCCCGCGGGCAAAGCCAAAGGGGCGGTGATTGTCTGCCCCGGAGGCGGCTATCATTTCCTTTCTGACCGGGAAGGCCGCCCGATTGCGCAGGCCTTTAACCGGGCCGGTTACCACGCGTTTGTCCTTCATTACAGCATTGATCCCCCGCCGCTCGGCTGGCGGCCGCTCCGGCAGCTTGGCTGGGCGGTTTCGGCGGTACGCGGCGGCAGCGCCGGAATTCCCGGCGGGCGGGAAGTCGCAGTCTGCGGGTTTTCCGCTGGCGGGCACCTCGCCGCCAGCCTTGGCGTTTTGTGGCACCGCGCGGATTTGTTTGCGCCCGGAACCGGGCTGGCGGCGCAAAAGCCGGATGCCCTTATTCTGAGCTATCCGGTCATTACAGCCGGAACTTATGCCCACAGGAAATGCTTTGAACAGCTTGCGGGGCAGGATGCCTCCGCGTGGGACGCCTTTTCCCTGGAAAAACTGGTAACCCCGAAAACTCCCCCTGTTTTTTTATGGCACACCATTGCGGATGAGAGCGTCCCTGTGCAAAACAGCCTGCTGTTTTTTGAAGAACTGCTGCGATGCAGCGTAACGGCAGAACTCCACCTTTACCCCTATGGCGCGCACGGCCTTTCGCTCGCTACGCCGGAGGTCGGCCAGCCCGAAAAAGACCGGCTGCCCGACGCACATGTCGCAACCTGGATGCCGCTTGCGCTGCAATGGCTGGACCAAATTCTGCCGGGGCAGCCGGATATAATCTAGGCTTCCGCTTTGCGATAGGAATTGCAATTTTTTTCAATCAATTCCCAGTCAAGCTCTCCGCCGATGCCGGGGGTTTTGGGGACGGTTATGATACCGTTTTCATCAATCGGCAGCTTCCCTTTCATCGGGAACCGGAAGTCATCCTCCGGAACGAAGTATTCGTAATATTCGCAGTTGCGGATTGCGCAGCTTACGTGCAGATTCACCAGGTCCATATAGTTCATGGTCGTTGTATGGATTTCACAGTTCAATCCGAACCCTTCGGCCATATGCGCGATTTTGAGGGTGCCGGTAATCCCGTCTTTCCAGCTCACATCCGCCCGCACGATATCGGCCGCGCGCTGCGCAATGACCTGTGCCACTCCCCAATGGCAGCCCCGGGTTGTCTCGGTGGCGGCGATCGGGATATCCAGCGTCCGGCAAAGCTCGGTGTATTTGTACAGTTCGAAGTCGCGGAACGGCTCCTCCAGCCAGCGATAGCCCAGTCTTTCGAGCTGCCGCCCGACTGTGATCGCCTGATCAAGCGTGTATTCGGCAACCGGGTCACTCATCAGGACCATGTCGTCTCCGACCGCCTCACGGAGCCTGCCGTGGATTTCCATATCCAGTGTCCAGGGTCCCGGAGGATGCGCCTTATAAGCGCGGATGCCCATATTCTTATAGTAAAGCGCCTCATTGATATAATCTTCCGTCTTTTCGTGGAACAGCCCGCTGGCATAGACGGGCAGTTGATCGCGGTAAGCGCCCAGATACTGATAAAGCGGCAGGCCCGCTTCTTTTGCGCAGATGTCCCACAGGGCAACATCCACCGGCCCGGGCAGATAGACGGGAAAAAATGTCAGATGCCGGTCGATGTTCCAAAGCTCCTGCCAGATTTTTTCGCGGTCGTGCGGGTCCCGTCCCAGCACCACCGGCGCGATGCTGTCGTGCAGATAGTTTTCGGTAACCGCGCCGCTGCGCGCCGCAAGGCAGGTGGCAATCCCTTCGATCCCGTTGTCGCAGGTCAATTTCAGAACGACGACATCCCAGTCCATGGCAGCTCCGCCCCGGCGCTTTTCGTCAAACAGACAGCGCTCACGCTTCACCCACCAGGTTTCAAACTTTTGAATCTTCATTTTGATATGCTCCTTTCGTTTGCCGTTTAGAGAGCGGTTTGCACGCGCGGCCGCGGATTCCGGCAGTTTTTTAATCTGATATATCTTTTAACAGAATCATCAGCAACCGGCTTTACGTGAATGCCGCTCTGCGGGCATAAATCTACGGATTCTATTTTTGGGGTCCCAGCAGAGCTTCCCGCACTGGTGTGCGCCCACACCCGGGTTCTTCGCAGACCTGCTTCTCACGGAGCGCTGCTCCCGGCGTGTAACCGCAATCCTGAATTTTGGTTTTCAGGTGGGTAAAACGCGGCCAACCATGCTGCCGGTTTGCTTATCCATCATCCATTTCTTTTGATTACGATTTTCACATTGATATATTAGCATGTTTTTTTCAAAAAATCAATCTTCTTTTTTATTGATTTCTTGGAGGTGCGATGATACAATTTAGCAATGTGATATATCAATATAAAATCTCTAAAAATTTCATAACGGAGGATTGTTTATGTTCCAATTGAACGGGCGCGCCGGGATTGTTACCGGTGCATCCAGCGGTATCGGCTACGCGGTCGCGAATGTGCTCGCACAGGCCGGCGCAAAAGTATACGCGGTAAGCCGGAGCGGAAAGGTGAAAGATTCTTTTGCGCCTGCGGCGCCGGGCGTTATTCATCTCGCGGGCGATGTCTGTGATTACGCGCATATGGCGGAGCTGGTTCGGGAAATCGGCGAAAAAGACGGGATCGATTTTCTGGTCAACAACGCCGGCATTACCGTGAAGCGGCGCGCGGAGGAGTTTTTGGACGAGGATTTTGAACGGATCCATAAAGTCAACGTCAACAGCGTTTTCAAGCTCAGCTGCCTGTGTTACCCCTACCTCGCCAAGTCGCCCCATGTCGGGCGCATTATCAACATCACCAGCATGGCCGCGCACCTTGGTTTCTCGGAAGTGGTCCCCTATTGCTCGAGCAAAGGCGCTGTGCTTGCCATGACCCGCGGCCTCGCGGTGGAATGGGCAAATGACAATATCACGGTCAATTCCATCGCTCCCGGCTGGTTCCCGAGCGAAATGTCCATGCAGGTGATGACTCCGGAACGCAAGCAGAAAATCCTTGGGCGCATGCCGCTGCACCGGTTCGGCGACCCGAAGGATCTGGGCGCCATGGCGCAGTTTTTGCTCAGCGACAGCGCGGCCTACATCAACGGACAGGATTTCAGCGTGGACGGCGGCGCCCTCGCATTTGGATTCTGAATTTAAAAGGAGAATGATCATGGCTATTTGGAAAAATGAAGCGGAAATGTTTGCACTAATGAAAGACAGGCTGTATACCCCCGTGGTGGGTGATATTCTGGACGGCATGGGCTATTACCATCAGTTTCTGCCGCAGGAAATCCGCCCGCTCAGGGAGGATATGAAGCTGGCGGGAAAAGCGATGACCGTACTGATGATCGACGTATTCGGCGAGCAGAAAAAGCCGTTCGGCCTTTTGACCGAGGCACTCGACCAGCTGGAAGAAAATGAAATCTACATCGCGACCGGAGGCACCAGGCGCTGCGCCTATTGGGGCGAGCTGCTGACCGCCACCGCACGTACCCGCGGCGCGGTCGGCGCGGTGCTCAACGGCTGGCACCGCGATACCCCGCAGGTACTTTCGCAGAACTGGCCGGTGTTCAGCACCGGCTGCTATGCGCAGGATTCCTCGGTGCGCACGCAGGTGGTTGACTTCCGCTGCCCCATTGAGGTGGGGCAGGTCACCATCCGCGACGGCGATCTGTTATTCGGCGATGTAGACGGCGTTCTCGCCATCCCAAAAGAAGTGGCGGAAGAAGTGCTGGAAAAGGCGCTGGAAAAAGCGGCGGGCGAAAAGAAAGTCCGCAAAGCTATCGAAGGCGGCATGAGCTCAACCGAAGCATTCCGCGTGTTCGGGATTTTGTGAGGTGTGAAATGGGGCACAATCTGGAGCAGACCGCTTTCGTAATCGATCCGGCGGACAATGTGGCGACCGCGCTCAGCGCGCTGGAGCCCGGAGAAATTACGCTGACCGGCGACGCCGTGCGGCCTTCCGTCCGCGCGGCGGAAGAAATCCCCATGGGGCACAAACTCGCCTTGCGGGAGATCGCGCCGGGAGAGGAAATTATCAAATACGGCGTGGTGATCGGCTGTGCCACAGCCGCAATCCCATGCGGCGGCTGGGTGCATCTGCACTGTATGAAAAGCCTTGTGGACGAGCGCTCCTCCCATCTGGATGTTTTGACCGGAGCGCCCGCCGATACGGAATACGAATAAGGGGGCTGCGTCCATGGATTTTAAAGAAACGCGCTGGCAGGGTTATGCGCGCAAAGACGGCAGAATCGGCATCCGCAATAAAGTGCTGGTCATTTATACGGTCGAGTGCGCGGCTTTTGTCGCTAAACAGATCGTATCGCAGATCGGGCACAGCGAGGTGGAAGTGGTTGGCTTTGAAGGCTGCACCGACAACGATTACGCTGTGCGCCTCCTCCTCTCCCTCATCCGTCACCCTAATATAGGCGGCGTGCTCGCCGTGGGGCTCGGCTGTGAATACGTCCAGCCGGAACGGCTGGCAAAAAAGGCCGCCGAGGCCGGCAAAGAAGCAGACTGGTTTTTCATTCAGGATGCGGGCGGCACCAAAAAGAGCATAGAGCGTGGAGTGGACAGCGTACGCGCGATGCAGAAAGCCCTGGAACAGACGCCGCGCGTCCCGATGGGATTTGCCGATCTGGTCATCGGCGCCGAATGCGGCGGCAGCGACTTCACCAGCGGGCTCGCCGGAAATGTGGCTGTCGGCAGTTTTTACGACCTGCTGGCCGATTGCGGCGGCACCGCGGTTTTCGAGGAAATTGTCGAGGCGGTCGGGCTGGAGAACCAGCTGGTCGCGCGCGGTGTGGACGAACAGGCGAAGGAGGAACTCTCCTCCACTTATCATAAGGCAATGGACTACTGCAAATCGGTGCGCCAATATTCGGTCAGCCCCGGCAACTTCGCGGGCGGGCTCTCCACCATCGAGGAAAAAAGCATGGGCGCGCTGATTAAAAGCGGCACCCGCCCGATCCAAGGGGTGCTGAAGGTGGGCGGACGCCCGCCGCGCCCGGGGCTGTGGCTGCTGGATTCCACCCCCGACCCGCACTGGATGGAGTTCGGAATCACCAACCCAAACGACAACGAAGGGCTTATGGCGCTGATTTCCTGCGGATGCCAGCTTGTATTCCTTGTCACCGGAAGAGGCAATGTTGTCGGCTCGGCGGTTGCCCCCGTCCTGAAAATTACCGGAAACAGCAAAACCTTTGCGCATATGCGGGAGGACATGGATTTTGACGCCGGGCCGGTGCTCAGCGGCGCGTGTACCCGCGAGGAGATTGCCCTCCGGCTTGCCGAAATGGTGGCGCAGACCGCCGCCGGCAGCCAGACCAAAAGCGAGGCGCTTGGTCATAAAGAATATTTTATCCCTTACAAATATCAGGAAAAAGCCGTTATCAAACGGTGTGAACAATAAACCGAAATTGGAGATGTGACCATGTTTACAACGGAGAACTTATTTTCACTGGCGGGTCAGACCGCTGTCGTAACGGGGGGGTCCACTGGCCTTGGGCTTGCGATTACCCGCTGCATGGTGGGCGCGGGCGCAAAAGTCGTGGTGCTCAGTATTGAAAGCCCGGAGCAGGGCGCGCAGGCGCTTGCGGAATTTGAGGGGAAAGCGGTATATTACCAGTTCAATATCACCGACACCGAAAAGACACAGGCCATGGTTGACCGGGTCATCGCGGAGCAGGGCCCGATCAGCATTTTGATCAACAACGCGGGCAACCACTGCAAAAAGCCCATTGAGGAGATGACGGTTGAGGACTACTGCGGCGTGCTCAATGTGCATCTGGTGGGCGCGTTCGCGCTGACCAAGGCGCTGGTTCCCCATATGAAAGCCAATAAAAAAGGAAGCATCCTGTTCCAGGCGAGCATGACCAGCTACATCGGCCAGCCCAATGTGGCGGGCTATTCCACCGCGAAAGCAGGCTACCTCGGCCTCATGCATACACTGGCCACCGAATGCGGCGCGCACAACGTCCGCGTCAACGCCATCGCGCCCGGCTGGATTGACACCCCGATGTTCCATAAAGCAACCGACAACGATCCTCCCCGCCTCGCCAAAATCCTGGGGCGTATTCCCATGGAAACAGTCGGCGACGCGATGGACATCGGCATGGCGGCGGTATTCCTCTGCAGCGATGCCGCCCGCTATATCACCGGGACCTGCCTGCCGGTGGACGGCGGCGCTCTGATCGGCTTCTAAGCAAAATTTTAATTGCGGCATCAGCCAAACCGCCGCAAAAGGAGGAGCTATGTTTTCCGAAAATCTGTTCCTGACCAATGAAACCGGCAGGCATCTTTACAATGCCTACGCCAAACAGATGCCTGTCATCGATTACCACTGCCACCTGCTGCCCCGGGAACTCTATGAAAACAAGGTGTTTGAAGACCTGGGCGAGATGTGGCTGGCGCACGACCACTACAAATGGCGGGCGATGCGCGCTTTCGGGATCGACGAAACCTATATTACCGGCGAGGCAAGCTACTACGAAAAGTATCTGGCATTCGCAAAAATTCTGCCGCAGCTCATCGGCAATCCCCTTTATATCTGGTGTGCTCTGGAACTGAAGCGCTTTTTCGGCATCGACGAGCCGCTCTGCGCGGAAAACGCCGAGGAAATTTATCATAGAACCAAGGCGATGATTGCCGAAAAGCAGATGACGCCGCGCTGGTGCATGGAAGTTTCCAATGTGGAGGTTGCCAGCACCACCGAGGACCCCACCGATTCCCTGGACTACCATCTGAAGCTGAAAAACGACCCGTCCCTCAAGGTGCGCATCCTTTCCGCTTTCCGTCCGGACAAAGCGTTTTACTGTGAAAAGCCCGCGTTCCAGGCGTATCTGCCCCAGCTTGCCAAGGCGGCGGATATGGAAATCAAGTCGTTTGCCGGCCTGATGGACGCGCTGGAAAAGCGGCTGGTATTTTTTAAAAGCATCGGCACGATGATCAGTGATAACGGCATTGAAAGCTTCACCTGGGAAGACTTTACACCCGAACAGACGGAAACGGTATTCGCCAAAGCCGCGAAAGGCGGGACTTTGAGCAGGCAGGAGATCGACCTTTACAAATCCGCCTGCCTGGCCGGCATGGCGCGGATGTACCGGAAGCATGGGTTCGTCATGCAGCTGCACATTGGCACCTATCAGGGCGCCAACCGCGTCATGGAGCGCAAAATCGGCGCCGCTACGGGATACGACTGCACCGACGACACCACCTCGGTGCAGAGCGTCGGCTCCCTGCTTAATTATCTGACCGCTGAGGGCACGCTGCCCAAAACGATCCTCTATCCCCTCAACCCCACACAGATGGAAACCTTTGCCATTCTGGCGGCTGGGTTCTGCGAGGGCGGCACCCGCGCAAAGGTACAGCTCGGCGCGCCGTGGTGGTTCAACGACCAGCCCTACGGCATCCTCCGGCAGTTCGAAGCCGTCGCCAACCTGTACCCCATCAGCCTTTCGGTCGGTATGCTCACCGACAGCCGCAGCTTTTTAAGTTACCCGCGCCATGAGCTGTACCGCCGGATGCTTTGCAGCTATCTGGGGACTTTGGTGGAGCGCGGCGAATATTTTTCCGGCGAGAAAGAGCTGAAAACCGTTGTGGAAAACATCTGCTACTATAACGCAAAGGACTATTTTGGCCTCTAATTGAAAAACAAGCCTGCGAAACCGTTCGCAGGCTTGTTTTTGTTTCAAAAGATCGATTTTTATTGACATATACCCTTTATCGTATTACTATAGGACTATAGAACAGCAGGATCTCTGCACGGAGGCGAACCATAGCTTGGCCAGTCATTCACAACGGGCGCGGGAACTGTTTTGTCAGGGTTATAACTGCGCGCAATCCGTATTTGCCGCTTTCAGCGAGGAGTTGGGGATCGATTTTGAAACGGCGCTCATGCTGTCCTCCTCCTTCGGCGGCGGCATGGGGCGGCTGCGCGAAGTCTGCGGCGCGGTCAGCGGTATGTTCATGGTTGCCGGAATGAAGTTCGGCTATTCCGACCCGAAGGATACCGCAGCCAAGGCAAAACACTATCAGCTGATCCAGGAGCTTGCCTCGCAGTTTCGGGCCGAAAACCATTCGATCATCTGCCGGGAACTGCTGGGGCTTGGCAAAGGTGCCGACAGCCCTGTCCCGGAAAGACGGACAGACGACTATTATCGGAAACGCCCCTGTGCCGAACTGGTTGCCTGCGCGGCGGATATGATAGAACGGAAAATTCAGTCGGCGCGGGCTGAACAGCAGTTTATTTAATTTACGTGCATACTTCTTAATAAAGGCAGGCTCGGGGACGGTCATCCTCCGGCCTGCCTTTTTTGCGCCTTTGTACAGATCAAAACACCTTTTGCAGGATCACATCGAGCACCCGCACGAAATCGGCCCGCACACGGTTTGCGGTCTCCACCACCTCATCATGGCGGAGCGGCGCATCCAGTACGCCTGCCGCCATATTGGTGATGCAGGAAATGCCCAGCACCCTCATGCCGCAGTGGCCGGCGGTGATCGCTTCCGGAACGGTAGACATTCCCACGGCATCCGCCCCGAGCACACGGGCCATGCGCACTTCGGCGGGGGTCTCATAATTGGGACCGCTGAACATCATGTAAACGCCCTCGTCCAGCCTGATTCCAACCTTTTTTGCCTCTTCCCGCAGTTTTTGACGCAGCGGCTGGTCATACACCTTGCTCATATCCGGAAAGCGCGGGCCGAATTCGTCCAGATTTGAACCGATGAGCGGGTTGCCGCCGGAGTAGTTGATGTGGTCGGAAATCATCATCAGCGTTCCCGCGTGGAACGACAGATTGACGCCGCCCGCCGCGTTGGTGATAACAAGCCTGTCCACCCCAAGGCGCTTCATGATCCGTACCGGCATGGTCAGCTGACGCTGGGAATACCCCTCATAATAGTGGAACCGCCCCTGCATGACAATTACTTTTTTGCCCAGGCGTTCTCCCAGGACAAACTGCCCTGCATGCCCCGCCACGGTGGAAACCGGAAATTCGGGGATCCCGCTGTAGGGGATACAGACAGGATTTTCAATCTGCCCGGCATAATCCCCAAGCCCGCTGCCAAGAATCATGCCGATCTCCGGCTGAAAGTCCGTCATGCTGCGGATATAGGATACCGCCTGTTCAATACACGCTGAAAGTTCCATTGTTATGACCTCCTGAAGCATTATTCTCACGGCAGTACTATTATACTACATTCCGCATGGAAATACATACCATCAATTTTTCCCGCCGGCAGCCGCCCAACGCTCTTTTATTTTCCGCAGGATATGATATGATAAAGATAATCATCTGGATTTCTGAAACGGAGGAAGGACCATGGATCATTGGATTGAAGGGCTGCCGAAAATTGAACTGCACTGCCATCTGGACGGGTCTTTATCCCGGGCAACGATCCGGCTTCTGGCAGAGGAGAGCGGCGTTGAGTTGCCGCGGGAGGATGCCGAGCTCGACCGGCTGCTGCGCGCGGACGACGACTGCGCAAGCCTTACGGAATATCTGGAAAAATTCGATCTGCCGCTTGTCTGCCTGCGCGGCAGAAAACAGTTTTCGCTTGCGGCGCGGGCGCTGGTGCGGGATGCCGCCGCCGAGCATGTGCGCCATCTGGAGGTGCGCTTTGCCCCGATGCTGTCCTCCCGTGACGGGCTTACCCCAAGGGACGCGATAGAGGGCGTCCTGGAAGGCCTGCGGCTCGGCGCGCAGGAAACCGGCGTCACCGCGGCCGCGATTCTCTGCGGCATGCGCCATTTCCCCATCGAGCCGAACCTGGAAGTCGTGCGGCTCGCGAAAGAATACCTGAACGCCGGCGTCTGCGCCGTCGACATTGCCGGTGATGAAAAGGCATACCCGCTTGCGAACCATACGCAGATGTTCCGCCTTGCCAGGGCGCTTGGCGTCCCGTATACCATCCACGCGGGAGAGTGCGGCGACCCGCAGGAGGTCCTGGCCGCCCTCGATCTCGGCGCCCAGCGCATCGGCCACGGCATCGCGATGCGCCATAACCCCGTCCTGCTCCGACGCTGCGTGGAAAAGCGGGTCGGGATCGAGCTGTGCCCCGTCAGCAACCTGCAAACGAAAGCGGTCGAAGGGTGGCCGGAATATCCGTTCCGCCAGTTTCTGGAGGCGGGCGCGATGGTGACAGTCAACACCGATAACCGCACGGTCAGCAGGACCACCGTCACCCGCGAGATGACGCTGCTTCAGGAACACTGCGGCGCGTCCCATGAAGAGCTCCGGCAGGTGTGCCGCAACGCGGCTGCCGTGGCGTTTGCCCCGGGCGAAATCAGGCAGTCCCTGCTGCGGGAAATTGACCGGTACGTATAAAAGCCGGCGCGTGGAATTTACCACGCGCCGGCTTTTTGATTGATTCCGGATCGGGAATATCCTGTATCTTCCGGGGAAAAGCTAATACGGAATTGGCAGCATGCCGTTTTCGTTACATTTCCGGCTTTGCCCGATAGCCAAGCTCCGCGGAAATAGCCGCGCTGGTTTGCAGAATTTCGCCCGAAAGTTCGGCAATGCGGGCATCCGTCATGCGCGCGATCGGAGCGGAAATGGACAGCGCCGCCTTGCCGCGCCCCGTATAATCCCGCACAACCGCGCCGATGCAGCGCACGCCCAGTTCGTTCTCCTCATTGTCCAGCGCATAGCCTTTCCGCCGGATTTCTTCCAGCTCCCGGAAAAGCGGGCCAAGTTCCACCACCGTATGCTCCGTATACCGCTTAATATCGCTTTTGCCCCAGATTTTAATCACCTCATCGTCGGGCATGGTGGCAAGGATGCTTTTGCCGACGGCAGTGCAGTACATGGGACGCCGCATCCCGATGCGGGAAAACATGCGGATCGAACTGTTCTTACTGTCCAGCTTATAGATATATACAATATCGATGCCTTCCCGTACCACCAGATGGATCGCCTCCTGGGTAGCGTTGCGCAGATGTTCCAGATAGGGCTTGGAGATTTCCAGAACGTCAAGGTTGTCCACCACACGCCCCGACAGTTCGAACAGCTTGAGTGTCAGCCGGTATTTGTTGGAGCTCTCGTCCTTTTTCACGTACCCCATGGCCGCCAAAGACGACAGCAGACGGTGGGCGGTGCTTTTATGCAGGCCGCTTGCGGCGGAAAGCTCCATGAGAAGCATCCCGTCCGAGCTGCGGGAAAGACGTTCTATCAGATCAAAGGCGCGCTCCAGCGACTGGACGGAGGGCTGATTTTCCATTGTGGCATTTCTCCTTTCGGGTCTGTTCCCGCTTTATGGCAGGCGCAGGCACCCGGGCCGGACCTCTTAAAAAAGGTGGTCCTGCAGTTTCATAATGTGGGACTAAGTTTCATTTTAACTGGTTTTGCCAAAAAAGCAAGTGAAATTTTGCAGATTATTTTTGTGAAAACTTTAAAAAAAGGGTTGCAAACATCCATAGATTCGGTATAATAAAACTGTGACCACATTGCGGAACTTGGTTTCACATTATGAAACCAAACGAGTAACAAACTATATGAGGTGAATAATATGAACGAAATCCTGAAACAGCTTTCCCAAATTGGCATTGTCCCGGTCATCAAAATCGATGATGTTGAGAAAGCGGTTCCCCTTGCCAAAGCGCTTGTTGCCGGCGGCCTGCCCTGTGCCGAGGTAACTTTCCGTACTGCCGAGGGCGAGGAAGCGATCCGCCGCATCGCCAGGGAAGTTCCTGAGGTTCTGGTTGGCGCCGGTACGGTCCTGACCACCGAACAGGTCGACCGTGCAATCAAGGCGGGTGCCAAATTTATCGTCAGCCCCGGCCTCAACCCCAAGGTTGTCGCCTACTGCGTGGAGAAAGGCTATCCCGTTACCCCCGGCTGCGCCAATCCTTCCGATGTCGAGCAGGCAATCCAGCTGGGCCTGGACGTCGTGAAGTTTTTCCCGGCGGAGCAGGCAGGCGGCATCAACTACATCAAGGCGATTTCCGCTCCCTACACCGGCATGAAGTTCATGCCCACCGGCGGTGTCAGCGCCAAGAACATCAACGATTACCTCTCCTTTGATAAAGTCCTCTGCTGCGGCGGTTCCTGGATGGTCAAGGCCGACCTGATCAATGACGGCAAGTTCGACGAGATCACCCGCCTGTGCAAGGAAGCCGTCCAGACCATGATGGGCTTTGAACTTGCTCACATCGGCATCAACGCGGAAAATGAAGACGAAGCGCTGAAAGCCGCAAAACTGTTCGAGCTGATGTTCGGTTTCGAAGCCAAGGTTGGCAACAGTTCCATATTTGCCGGCAAATATGTGGAGGTCATGAAGACCCCGTATCTCGGCAAAAACGGCCATATCGCCATCGCCACCAACAATGTCATGCGCGCGATTGCCCATTTCGAGCGTCTCGGCTTTGCGTTCAATTATGAGGTCGCCAAGAAAGACGCCAAGGGCAACTATCCCGCCATCTATTTCAAGGACGAAATCGCCGGCTTCGCAGTTCACCTTCTCCAGAAGAAGTAATCCCTGTTTTAACCATTCATTATAATATATGGGAGGAACCATTTTATGGCAAAAGTAATTACATTTGGCGAAATCATGCTCCGTCTGGCTCCGGAAGGCTATTATAGATTTGTCCAGGCACAGTCCCTCGGCGCCACCTACGGCGGCGGCGAAGCGAACGTTTCCGTTTCCCTCGCAAACTTCGGCATTGACGCCGCGTTTGTAACCAAGCTGCCCAAGCATGACATCGGCCAGGCCGCTGTCAACAAGCTGCGCGAATTTGGCGTTGATACCTCTCTGATCACCCGCGGCGGTGACCGTGTGGGCATCTACTTCCTCGAGAAAGGCGCTTCCCAGCGTCCGTCCAAGGTCATTTACGACCGCGCCGGTTCCGCGATTGCGAAAGCCACCGCCGCCGACTTTGACTGGAACAAGATCTTTGAAGGCGTTGAGTGGTTCCACTTCACCGGCATTACCCCGGCTCTGGGCGACAATGTCGCCGAAATCTGCCTTGAGGCCTGCAAAGCCGCGAAAGCGAAGGGCATCACCGTTTCCTGCGACCTGAACTACCGCAAAAACCTCTGGTCCCGTGAAAAAGCCGGACAGGTCATGGATGGCCTCATGAAATACGTCGATGTCTGCATCGCCAACGAAGAGGACGCTTCCGATGTTTTCGGCATCAAAGCTTCCGACACCGATGTCACCACCGGCAAGGTCAACCACGAGGGCTATAAAGATGTCGCCAAACAGCTTGCGGACCGTTTTGGTTTCAAAAAGGTCGCCATCACCCTGCGCGGTTCCATCTCCGCCAACGACAACAACTGGGCGGCGATGCTCTATACCGACGGCCAGTACTACTTCTCCAAAAACTATCTCATCCACATTGTGGACCGCGTGGGCGGCGGCGACAGCTTCGGCGCCGGCCTGATCTATTCCTGCATCAGCGGTTTCGCCCCGCAGGAAACAATCGAATTTGCGGTTGCGGCTTCCTGCCTCAAACACACCATCGAGGGCGACCTGAACATGGTTTCCGTTGATGAAGTCAAAAAGCTTGCGGGCGGCGACGGTTCCGGCCGCGTGCAGAGATAACTTTTCCCTTCATAACCCCACTTTGATTTTTCATAAGAAGCCCGCCGCGTGGCCAAGCACGCGGCGGGCTTTGCCGTACAACCGGAAAATGTAAAATCCCGACACAGAATACATAAAAATTGCGGCAGACTTTTTTACGTTTTTGTGCTTCTCGTGGGTTGACGGTGTTGGTGAAACGGAGTATACTTTAATAACTAAAAGCTTTAAAAGAGTAAATGAGCAGAATATCTGAGCCAACCCGAAAGGATGAATATCTTATGAAAAAATTGCTTGCAACAGTCCTGACGCTCTCCCTTACGGCAGCGGTTCTTGCAGGATGCGGTTCTTCCGGCGCGTCGGCGTCTTCGGAGGCTTCCGTTTCTTCCGAGGCGCCCGCTGCTTCCCAGGCCCAGTCTGAAGCGCCGGCTGACAAAGTTTATAAAATCGGCGTGGTGCAGCTTGTTGAGCACGACGCGCTTGATGCCGCCTATCAGGGCTTCGTGGACGGGCTGAAACTGGCCGGCTATGAGGATGGAAAAAATATCGCCATTGACTATCAGAACGCACAGGGGGAGCAGGCCAACTGCAACACCATCGCATCCAAACTGGTCAACGACAAGGACGACCTGATTCTCGCCATCGCTACTCCGGCGGCACAGGCAGTCGCCAACGCGACCACCGAAATCCCGATTCTGGTCACCGCGGTTACCGATCCCGCCGATGCCAAGCTCGTCGCTTCCAATGAGGCCCCGGGCGGAAATGTAACCGGCACCTCCGACCTGAACCCGATCAAAGAACAGATGGAGCTGCTCCAGCAGCTTGTCCCCGATGTGAAAACAGTCGGTATGCTTTACTGCTCCAGCGAAGCAAACTCCGAGTTCCAGGTGAATCTCGCGAAAGAGCAGCTGAAAACCATGGGCATTGAATCGGTAGATTTCACGGTTTCCAGCTCCAACGAAATTCAACAGGTCGTGGAATCAATGGTCGGCAAAGTCGACGCGGTCTATACCCCCACGGACAATCTGATCGCCTCCGGTATGGTCACCGTTTCGATGGTCGCCAATGATGCCAAGCTTCCCGTAATCGTTGCGGAACCCGGTATGGTGAAAAACGGCGGGCTGGGTACCTATGGCCTGAACTACTATAACCTTGGCAAACAGACTGCCAACATGGCAGTTGAAGTAATGGTTGACGGAACAAACCCCGGGGATTTGCCGATTGAATATCTCGAACAGACGGATCTTGTGCTGAACCAGGATACGATTGACGCGCTGGGCATCACGGTTCCTCAGGAGCTTCTTGATCAGGCGGAAATTGTCAGGACAGAGAAAGCTGCATAATCTCCAATCATTGATACAAAAGATTTCATGTACGACAGGACGGGTTTTTCAGCCCGCCCTGTTATGTCATTGTAAAAGGGGTTTTTTATCATGGGCATCCTGTTCACCATTCTGCAGGCGATTCCAAGCGCTTCGTCGCAGGGCATCCTGTGGAGCGTCATGACCATAGGCGTATACCTGACCTTCCGCATTCTGGATTATCCCGACCTTACGGTTGACGGAAGCTTTGCTCTGGGCGGGGCGGTCAGCGCCATTCTGATCGTCAAGGGAATGGATCCGTTCCTTTCGCTGCTGTTTGCATTGATGGCGGGTATGCTTGCGGGCGTGGCTACGGGACTGCTCCATACCAAACTGAAAATTCCCGGCATCCTTGCCGGTATTCTTTCAATGATCGCCCTCTATTCCATCAATATCCGTGTAATGGGAAAGGCCAACATGCCTCTGCTTGGCGAAGACACCATTGTGACCCGCCTTTCCTTTCTCTCTCCGTCAAAAACGGTTGTCGCGCTGGTGCTTGGCATTACCGTGGGCGTGGTCGTGATCGCCCTGCTCTACTGGTTTTTCGGCACGGAACTTGGCTGCTGCATCCGGGCAACCGGCAACAACGAATACATGGTGCGGGCGCTGGGCGGCAATACTGATAATATGAAAATTATCGGATTGTTTCTCTCCAACGGCCTTGTCGCCCTGTCCGGCGGCATGGTTGCCCAGCAGCAGGGTTATGCGGACGTCGGCTTGGGCACCGGCACAATCGTGATCGGCCTCGCCTCGGTCATTATCGGAGAGGTCGTTTTCGGCTGGGGGGAACATTCCTTTGCCTATAAGCTGTTCACCGTCGTGCTTGGCTCGATTGTCTATCGCGTCATTATCGC
>JAEXAZ010000009.1 GCA_023394255.1 Bacillota bacterium
GAGAAAAAACCGTGCTGACCACGACTACGCATATCCGGCAGCCCGATGAACCGGACTTTCTGATCTCATCAGGCCCGCAAATACCGCTGCCGCCCGGCAGAATAACCGTGGCGGGGACCCCCGCGCCGGATGGAAAATTATCCGCCCCTCCCGCCGAAGCGATGGATTTCATTTGCAAAAACGCGGACAGGGTTTTGATCGAAGCGGATGGTTCCCGCATGCTGCCGGTTAAATTTCCAAGCGCTACAGAACCGGTGATTGTTCCCGGCTGCGACCTGGTGATTGCGGTTGCGGGGCTGTCGGCACTGGGCAAACCTCTTCAGGCGGTATGCCATCGCGCGCCGCTTGCGCAGGAAGCTCTGGGGCTGCCGCCCGACCGGCCGGTTACACCGGAGGTCATCGCAAAGCTGCTCCTGGCCGGTTACCGGCGCTGGAATCCCGTTGTGCTCCTGAACCAGGCCGACCACGCATTTGAACGGTCTCAGGCAAAGCAGGCCGCAAAGCTGCTGCGGGCCGGCGGAATCGGGCGGGTTTTGATTCTATCTCTCAGGCAGGAGGTTTTAAACGATCATGCTGGTACTGATTAAAGGGGCGGGTGATCTCGCCAGCGGAGTGGCCCACCGTTTCCGCCAATGCGGGATACAGGTCATCATGACTGAAATTGCGCAGCCCACCACCGTGCGCTGTACCGTGGCTTTTTCCCGCGCGGTTTATGAAAACAGCGCCGAAATCGAAGGGGTTGTCGCCCGTCTGGCAGACACTGCCCGGGATGCTATGAAAATCGTGCAATCCGGGGATATTGCCGTCATTGCCGACCCCGCGGCTAAAATTTTGAAGGAACTTCCGTTTGACGCGGTCATCGACGCGGTAATTGCAAAATCAAATCTGGGGACAACCATGCGGGACGCACCCGTCGTCGTGGCGCTGGGCCCGGGTTTCACCTCGGGGGTTGACTGCCACGCGGTTGTCGAAACCAAGCGGGGACACAATCTCGGACGTGTTTTCTATGAAGGCAGCGCAGCTCCCAACACGGGGGTGCCCGGCAACATCGGCGGATTTACGACCGAGCGCATTATCCGCGCGCCGCAGGACGGTTTATTTGTACCGATCCGGCAGATCGGCGACCTGGTGAAAAAGGGGGACCCTGTCGCCCGGGTCGGAGGGACACCCGTGTTCGCCCTTCTGGACGGTGTCGTCCGGGGAATGCTGCCCGCGGGAACCCCTGTCGTCCGCGGGATGAAATCCGGAGATATTGACCCCCGCGGCATCCCGGAATACTGCCGCACAATTTCGGATAAGGCACGCGCCATCGGCGGCGGCGCGCTGGAAGCCGTACTAGCTTTAAAATGGAGGAAAGAACATGCGTAAGGAATACTATAAAGAACTGTCCCACCTGCTGCTGGCGGGAGGCAGCGCCGTGCAGGCGACGGTCGTATCCGGCGCACGCAGCGGGATAAAAGCATCCGCGCAGAAGGCATTTTGGGCGGACGGAAAGATTACGGCTTCGGACGAAAGCCTTTCAGGATACTGGCCGGCAGTTTTTGAAAAAGCCCGTACCGGAGCGCTCCCCCGTTTAATCGAAATGGATGGCTTTGAGCTTTTGCTGGAACGCCTGACCTCCCGGCAGAAACTGGTCATCTGCGGCGGCGGGCATATCGCGCTGCCGCTGGCGAATTTGGGCAGCATGCTGGACTTTGACGTGACAGTGATTGACGAGCGCGAGGAATTTGCCAATCCGGTAAGATTTCCCGCCGCGAAAAACATCCTCTGCGAACCGTTTGATTCCGCTTTGGATAAGATCGGCTATACGGACAGCACCTATTTTGTCATTATCACACGCGGGCATCGGGATGACAGGCTCTGCCTTGAAAAAATCCTGAAACAGCGTTTTGCCTATGTGGGAATGATCGGCAGCCGCCGCAAAGTCGGGATCGTGATGGAGCAGATGGAAAAGGAAGGCTACAGCCGGGAACTTTTAAATCGGGTTTACGCGCCCATCGGGCTGAAAATCGGTGCGCAGACGCCGGCGGAAATCGCCGTCTGCATTGCGGCGCAGATGATTGAAGTGCGCAGCGGCGCGTCCGACGGCAGTATTCCGCCCGCCGCTTTGGATGCTCTTGCAAAAGGCGTTCCCATGGTGCTTGCCACCATTTTGCAGAAGGAGGGGTCTGCTCCCAGAGGGGTAGGCGCAAAACTGCTGACAGACAGCGAAGGCAGCCTCTACGGCACCGTCGGAGGCGGGGCCGGCGAAGCCTCGGTAATCGCCGCCGCCCCGCAGGTCCTTCGGGAGCGGCGCGCCCGCATCATGGAGTGCAGCATGACAAATAAAGACGCCACACAGGCCGGCATGGTCTGCGGGGGCGTGGTCAGGGTTTTGCTCGATCCCATTTTAGCGGATTAGCTGCGTCAAACAAATTCAAAGGAACTCCCCCGCGGAATCTCGCGGGGGAGTTTTAAAATATCTACGGAATCCGATATGACACTCTTGTCATATCGGATTTTCTATGGTATACTCGATTTGAAATGACACCCTTGTCATACCTTGGAAAGAAGGATTTTATGCCAAACGCAACATTTTTCCGTCTGCCGGAAGACAAGCAGAAGCGTATTTATGACGCTGCGGTGGCGGAATTTTCCGAATATCGCTTCACGGATGCGTCCATCAACCGGATTGTAAAGGCCGCGGAAATCCCGCGCGGCAGTTTTTACCAGTATTTTAACGACAAAGAGGATCTTTATCTGTATGTGCTCGAACAGATGGCAAAAGAAAAACTGAACATCTTTTCCCAATACCAGTCGCCCGATCCGAAAGCCGGGTTTTTTGAAGCGATACTGGCATCCATCCCGAACATCTTTGACTGGGCTGACCGGTGTCCGGCCTATAACCGCATCGGCCTGCTGATGACACAGGACAGCAGCGATTTTATTCAGAACATCATCGCAAAAATGCGCTCCGTAACCAATGAATTTGTTGCTTATCTGGAAACAGACAGGCGCGGGGGGAACATCCGCGAGGACGTGGATCTGAATCTGGTAATGGAGATGTATACCTCAATCGGCGTCACGATCGTAAAAGAGTATTATGCGTCGGGGGACCGGGAAGCCTGCACCCGCAGGGTAAAAGCCGTATTTGACATTTTGCAAAACGGGATTTCATGTAGGGAGAAATCAGATGAGCCAGATCATTCTTAAAGGGGACAACCTGTCCAGACGGTACGAGGGGGACGGCGTAACGGTGAACGCGCTCACGGACGCCTCCTTTGAAATCAGGGAGCGGGAATTTGTCGTGGTGCTCGGGCCTTCCGGCTCCGGCAAAAGCACCCTGCTCAATCTGCTGGGCGGGATGGACTGCCCCAGCGGAGGACAGCTCTGGTACCGGGATACCGAGCTGACCGGTTTTTCCAGCGACCGGCTGGCAGTCTACCGCAAGGACGTAGTCGGATTTGTGTTTCAGTTTTTTAACCTCATCCCCTCTTTGACGGCGGCCGAAAATGTGGAACTGGCCGCCAGCATTGTCAAAGACCCGATGGACTGTCAGGAGGTGCTGAAACTGGTGGGGCTTGCCGACAGAGGGACCCATTTCCCCTCCCAGCTTTCGGGCGGGGAACAGCAGCGGGTATCCATTGCGCGCGCAATTGTGAAAAATCCCGGCATTCTGCTCTGCGACGAGCCCACCGGCGCGCTGGACAGCAAAAACAGCGTCGCGGTCGTGCGGCTGCTGCTGGAAGTGCGGGACCGGCTGGGCTGCCCCGTTGTAACGATTACGCACAATCCCGAAATGGCAAGGGTGGCCGACCGGGTCTTTCACGTCAAAGACGGCAGAATCGACCGTGTGGCTGACAATCCGGCACCTGTACCTGTGGAGGAACTGGAATGGTAACGATTCTGATTCGGAAAATGCTGCGCGATATCAGAAAAAGCGCGGTAACCTATGGGATCTGCACCGTCATCGTCGCGGTCGGCTTCTGCGGATATTCCGTTTTGTCCATTACGGCGGATCAATTGGTCCGGGCGAAGGACTATTTTTATAAAGCGACCTCGTTCTCAGAAGGGTTCGCGGAAGTTCAGGAGGCGCCGCTTGGGGCCGCGCGGAAACTCGAACAGATCCCCGGCATTCAGAAAGCGGAGGGGCGGCTGGTACATACGGTGCGGATAGACGGGCTGAAAGAAGAGGACGCGGAACTCCAGCTTGTTTCTGTCGGCGGTGAGCTGAATGTTCCCCTGCTCTCGCGCGGCACGCCCCCCGGAGAGGGGAAGCAGGAGCTGGCGGCCGGGGACGACTTCTTTGACGCCAACGGTTTACATACCGGTGAAAAGATCAACCTGATCGTGAACGGAAAAAAGGTACCTGTAACCGTTACCGCGGCGGGAATCTCGCCTGAAAATATCTACATGGTCAAATCCATCAGCGATCTGATTCCGGATCCCGCGGCATACGGCGCAGGATTTCTCAGCTATGAAACCCTGTCCGGCCTGCTCCGGAAAGACGGGCTGGCAAACAACTTTGTGTTCACGCTGATGCCCGGCTATTCGCTCAAAGATGTAAAAGGCAAGATTGAACAGGTGCTGGAACCATACGGGTGTTACCAGGTTTACGACCGCTCCGACCAGCCGAGCGTCTCCATGCTGGAATCCGAACTGGATCAGCTTGACCAGATGGCCCAAGTCATCCCGTTCCTGTTTCTTTCGGTCGCCGCTATCATCCTGTATATCACCCTGCACAGGCTGATTGAGCAGCAGCGCACCCAGGCCGGAACGCTGATGGCGCTGGGATTTCCGGCCCGTCTTGTGGAGCTGCATTATCTGGCGTACGGCGCGGCAATCGGCCTGTTCGGGGGCGCGGCAGGCGGCGTGCTGGGCAGCCTGTCCGCAAAGCCGCTGGTGAGCTATTATCAGACTTACTTCAGCCTCCCCAACGTCGCGGCGCCGATCTCCGTCCGTTATCTTTTATTGGGCGCCGTAATGTCCACTTTTTTCTGCGCGTTGGTCGGCTGGGGGTCTGCCCATGGTTTAAGCCGCCTTTCTCCCTGCCAGGCGCTTCGGCCCCCGGCTCCAAAGGCGGTCAGAAAATCCCTGCTCGAGCGGATTCCCCGCTTTACCCGGCTGTTTACGGTTCCGGGGCTGATGGCGGTGAGAAGCCTCTCGCGCAACAAGCGCCGCACCGCGCTGTCCCTGTTCGGGATCGCCTGCGCCTATATGATTACCGCTTCCCTGACATCCATGAACACGCTGTTTGACGTTTTCCTGTTCGATTCCCTGGAAAAAAGCCAGCGGCAGGATATTTCCGTCAATTTTTCCGAGCCGGTCAAGGCGCAGGACGCCTTCCGCGCCATTCGCGACCCCGCAATCGAAACCGCGGAAGGCGTTGTTGAGCTGCCCGCGACCATCAAGGGGGTTTCGGGAAGCATCGATACCTCTATCAAGGGA
>JAEXAZ010000054.1 GCA_023394255.1 Bacillota bacterium
GGCCCCATGCATGCAGGTCATTTATATCGCATCCCTTGTAACAGGGCTTTTGCTGGATCTGTGCTACGTCAAATATGATCTGTTTCCGGAAAAAGTGCTTTACTATAAGATGTTTGTTTCGCTGAACGTTTCCTATCTTACGTCACTTGCCCTGTCGGTCTATACGATTATCATGGAACGCAAGGGCAGCCTTCGGATACTCGGCGGCGCGGCGGCTTACTGGCTGTTTCTCGTAAGCTGGGTTCCGATCAATATCATCTGTCTTTTCAGAAAAACGACAACATGGGATGAGATCAGGCATACCAGAAATGTTTCAATCGACGAAATCAGCGGCAGCCGTAAGCGGCCGTCCTTTTTGAAAATCACCTGACGGTTCTCAGAACCTTGCTGCATATTGACAGATCCTGAACAAGCTGTTATACTGATTTACAATTAAATAGCCGGGGAGCTTGTATTGCAGGCTGAGAGGAAGTACTCAAACTTCGACCCTGATACCTGATTTGGATAATGCCAACGTAGGAAAAATGGACGCTTTTGCGGGATATGCCTACGTGCATATCCCGCTTTTTATGTAAAGGAGACAAAAACGATGAACAGTTCAGAAAAAACATCCAGTATCAGCCAGGGATTTTTGTGGTTTGGGGCGGCTGTCTCGATCGCGGAAATCCTGACCGGCGCTTTGCTTGCCCCGCTTGGCTTCACACGGGCGCTGCTTGCAATCCTGACCGGCCATGCAATTGGGGGAATCATCTTTTATTTTACCGGGTATATCGGTGCGAAAAGCGGTTTGTCCGCGATTGAAACCACACGGATTTCCTTTGGGAAATACGGTTCCTTCTGGTTTTCCATTCTCAATGTGGTGCAGCTTTTGGGATGGACCGCGGTTATGATCATCAACGGGGCGAAAGCGCTGAACGCCGCCACTCCGGCATTACAGAACGAACCATTCTGGTGCGTGGTGATCGGCGGCCTGATCTGCGTCTGGATTCTCGTCGGAATCAAAAATCTGGCAAAGGTGAACGCGGTCGTCGTTTCAGCACTGTTTGTGTTTACGCTGGTACTTGGCTTTGTCGTATTCCGGGGCATGTCAAGCGGGCAGGCCGCGGTATCCGGCGCACTGAGCTTTGGCGCGGCGGTCGAATTGAGCGTGACCATGCCGCTTTCCTGGCTTCCGCTGATTTCCGATTATACCCGCACCGCAAAAAACGCAAAGGCGGGCTCCGTCATGAGCGCGGCAGGCTACACCGTCGGGAGCTGCATGATGTATGTCATTGGGCTGGGTGCCGCAGTATACACCGGGTCGGACGATATCGCCTCTATTCTGGTAACTGCGGGCCTTGGGCTGATTGCGCTGCTGATCGTGATTCTTTCCACCGTTACGACGACTTTTCTGGATGCGTGGTCGGGCGGCGTCAGCCTTGTCAACCTGAACCACAAAATCAACGAAAAAGTCGCCGCTCTTGCGGTCTGTATAGTCGGCACCGGCATGGCGATTCTGATTCCCACGAGCCAGTATGAGAATTTTCTCTATCTGATCGGCTCTGTCTTTGCGCCGCTGTTTGCCGTGCTGATCACGGAGTATTTCCTCCTCGGCATCAAAAGCGCGGATGACGGCAGGGTGCTGAATGTCAAAAACATGGTGATCTGGGCCTTGGGTTTTGCGTTCTATCGTGTGATGCTGAATGTGGATACCCCGGTGGGCGTCTCGCTCCCGACCATGCTGTTTGTATCGCTCCTCTGCCTTTTGACGGCAAAACTGGCAAAAAAACAGCAGTCTTAACCGCACAGCGCTTCGGATTAAAAAACGCCCGGATTTCCGGCGGCTGGGAAAATATCCGCATGAGCACCCTCACGCTGCCGGAGAATCAGAAATATGTGGGGAAGCCTGTTTCCGAAATTGCGGCGATGCAGGGAAAAGACCCCTGCGAATGTGTCTGCGACATGCTGGCGGACGAACAGTGCAAAATCTCGATGGTGGATTTTATCACCTCCGAAGACGACATCCGTACCATCCTGCGCGACCCTTACAGTTCGGTGATTTCCGATTCGGTCTATCCGTCCGGCGGCGTTCCCCACCCCAGGCTTTACGGCGCCTTCCCGCGCGTTCTGCAAACCTGTGTGCGGGAGCGCGGGGTGCTCACGCTTGAGCAGGCGGTTCACAAAATGACGGCTGCTTGCCTATACCATCTGAAAAAAGGGCTGCTTCGGGAAGGCGCGGATGCCGGTATCAATGTCTTTGTGCTGGAGAATATCCGGACGGACGCAACCTATGAAGCCCCGAAACGGTTCGCGGAGGGCTTCGATTATGTCCTTGTCAACGGGGAAATTGCGGTCGACCACGATAAGATGACGCACAGGCCCGCCGGAAAGGTGCTCCGCAGATGAAGCAAAACCCTGCCGTTCTCAGAACGGCAGGGTTTTGTGCTGTATGCGTCCGATTCGGAGACATAGCGGCCGGCGCATCCGCATAGACATAGAACGAGAAGAGTAGGAGGTCGAATACGATGGTTGAAGAAAAGAAAAAAGCAATGCCGCATAACGTCATACTTGAAGACCGTAAGCGCCTGTCGGTATCCGGCGTTACCGATATCGACAGCTTTGACGAGCAGACGGTGGCCCTGTTCTGTGATTCGGGGGAATTGGTGATTCACGGCCAGGGGCTCCATATCAACCGGATTGACGTGGATACAGGGGAACTGAATCTGGAAGGGGAAAGCATCGACGGCCTTTCCTATACCGATAACCAGCCGATGCACGGAGGATTTTTCAGCAAGCTGTTCCGCTGATTGGGATCATCCGCACGCTGCTGCGTGCATAGCGGGCAGGAAGAATCGGCCGCCTGCGGATTGCGGCCGGTTTTGTCATGCGGGTCATTTTGATAAGCCGGCGAATAAGGAGGGCATTGTTTTTGGAGATCTCAGTAGCGGAACAGACATGGATGTTTCTGGCGTCTGTCGTCCTCGGGGCGGCGCTCGGCGTCTGTTACGATGTATTCCGCATCCTGAGAATTGCGGTCCCCCATCGGACTGTGGCGGTAGTGGCGGAAGATATTTTGTTTTTTGCGCTCTGCGCGGCCGCGACCTTTTGCTTTTTGCTTGCTGCCGGCGACGGGCAGCTGCGTGCGTTTGTAGTCATCGGGGAAGTGATCGGGGGCATCCTATACTATTGTACAGTCGGCGTGCTGGTAATTGGCATGGCCAGATGGATCATCGCGGCAATCAAATGGGTTTTCCGTATGATTTGGAAAATTTTTATCCGGCCGGTCTGGAATCTGATCAAGAAAATAGCGGGATTTTTTAGAAAAAAGCTGGGAAATACAGCAAATTGTATAAAAAGCAA
>JAEXAZ010000011.1 GCA_023394255.1 Bacillota bacterium
GTCATAGACCTCATCCGGAATTTTGCAGTCAAGCGCGCGTTCAAAACGGCGTGCTTTGCGCGCCTTTTTCAGGCATTCCAGGTTGGGGCAGACATAGGCGCCCCTTCCTGATTTTTTGCCGGTAAGATCCAGCAAAATCTCCCCTTCCGGCGTGCGCACCACACGCACAAGCTCCTTTTTCAGTTTATGCTCGGAGCATCCGGAGCACATACGCACCGGCAGTTTCTTTTGTACCATGAAAAACCTCCTTAGGTCGGGTTCTTATTCTTCGCCGTAAAATCCGGATTCCGGCTTGATATCGATCTTCCAGCCGGTCAGTTTGGCGGCAAGGCGGGCATTCTGCCCCTTGTTTCCGATTGCAAGCGACAACTGATGATCCGGAACGGTGACACGGCAGCTCTTGGCCCCTTCGGGGTCTGTTTCCACGCTGACCACAGTCGCCGGCGAAAGCGCGGCGGCAATAAATTCAGCCGGATCATTGGAATATTTCACGACGTCAATCTTTTCTCCGCCGAGTTCATCCACGATCGCGGAGACCCGCTGGCCCTTCGGCCCGATGCAGGCGCCGACCGGGTCGACGTTTTCATCGTTGCTCCACACCGCGATTTTGGTACGGGAGCCCGCCTCACGGGAGATGGATTTCACTTCGATTGTGCCGTCGAAAATTTCCGGCACTTCCATTTCAAACAGCCGTTTCACCAAACCCGGATGGGTGCGGGAAATCATGATGCGCGGCCCCTTTTCCCCGTTCACGACGTCGACCACATAGACTTTGATGCGCGCATTGTCGGGCAGTTCCTCCCCGGGAACCTGCTCGCTTTTCGGCAGGATTGCCTCCGATTTTCCGATTTCCAGCGTCACATTTCCTTTTCTGGGGTCGGTCTTGATCACCGTCGCGGTTACAATGTCGTGCTGCCGGCTGGAATATTCTTCAAACAGCTGACCGCGTTCCACCTCGCGGATTCCCTGGCGGATGACGTGCTTGGCGGTCTGCGCGGCAATCCTTCCAAATTGTTTTGTATCCAGCGGCACCTCAACCATATCGCCCAGCGTGGCGGAACTGTCGTATTTTTTCGCTTCCTCCGCCAGAATTTCCTGCGCGGGATTGGAGATTTCCTCCACGACCTCTTTACGCATGGCAACGTAAAAGCGTCGGGTCACAGGGTCAATCTCGACCAGGCTGTCGTCGGACGCACCCATGTCACGCCGGATCGCATTGCCGATCGCGGTGGCAATTTTTTCCGCCAGCATCCTGGCAGGAATCCCCTTTTCCTTTTCCAAAAGTGAAAGCGCTTCGAAAAATTCGCTGTTGTCCTTTTCCTTCGATGAGGTGTCTTTTCTGCTGGTAGCCATTTTTCGGATTCCTCCAGTTATTCTATAATAGTATCTCTGATTTTGGTTTAAATCTCCACGGAAAGGCGGATGTATGCCGCCTCGTCTAAAGTGACCTCCATTTGGGATTCTTCGTCCAGTTCAATTACGGCCGTGCGGGTTTCGGGGTTAAATCCGGTGAGCAGGCCGCAGAATTCCCTCTGCCCGTCAACAGGCCTGATCAGCCGGACCAGCACGGCGCTTCCCCTGTATTTTTCAAAATGCCAGTCTTTCGTCAGCTTCCGCTCAATTCCCGGCGAACCCACCTCCAGACAATAGCTCTGTTCAATCGGGTCGGCCGCATCCAGAAGATCGCTCACAGCGCGGGAAAACGATTCGCATTCGTCGATGGTAACGCCCCCGTCGGAGTCCTTATCGATAAAATAGCGCAGATACCATCCCGCGCCCTCTTTTTCAAACACAGTGTCCCAAATATAAACGCCCAGTTTTTCCGCCACGGGAGCCGCCAGCTCCGCGCAGACAGCGGCGGTGTTTTTCCTGCCTTTCGGCTGGGTCAAGCAAATCCCTCCATACATAAACGAAAGAGTGAGGTCAACCTCACTCTTTCACATTCGTTTCTATTCTTACGGTAATTAGTTTACCATAGTTTTTTGTCAAATGCAAGCTATTTATGCGGGCTTTATCGGTGAGACATGAAAATTACGTCCCTATTTTGCCCCCGCTTCCGTCATTTATGCATTTTACTGCTGTTTGGCATGATCCTCCATGCGGATCTGCTTGCGCTTGATTTTCCCGCTGATGGTTTTGGGGAGCTCGTCCACGAACTCAATGATGCGCGGATACTTATAGGGGGCCGTTTCCTTTTTCACGTGGTCCTGAAGCTCCTTTTTCAGCGCGTCCGAAGCGGCGTATCCTTTTGCCAGCACCACAGTCGCCTTGACCACCTGGCCGCGCACGGGATCGGGCGCCGCGGTGACCGCGCACTCCAGCACAGAGGGATGGGTCATCAGCGCAGATTCGACCTCAAAGGGTCCGATCCGGTAGCCGGAGCACTTGATCACGTCATCGTTGCGCCCCACAAACCAGATATAACCGTCGCTGTCTCTCCAGGCCGTATCCCCTGTCGAATAAAGGTTGCTGAAAAACGCGGCGTCATTTGCCGCCTTGTCCTGATAGTATTCCACCAGCAGCCCGGCCGGACGCTGCCCGTCCAGATTTTTCACCACAATGGTGCCGACGATACCGTCTTCGCAGCTGTTCCCGTTTTCATCCACAATATCCAGATCATAAAGCGGCGAGAACTTTCCCGTGGAGCCCGGTTTGATCGGGAACCAGGGAAAATTGGCGATGATCACCGTGGTTTCCGACTGGCCGAAGCCCTCGGTCAGCTCCAGACCGGTTGCCGCCTTGAATTTATTGAACACTTCCGGATTGAGCGGTTCGCCGGCAATCGTGCATTTTTTCAGGGAAGACAGGTCATATTTGGACAGGTCCTCTTTAATCAAAAAGCGATAGACCGTAGGCGGCGCGCAGAAGGTCGTGGGGCGCAGCCGCTGGATGGTCTCCAGCATGTGGTGCGGGTCAAATTTCCCCTCTGTGTCGTAGGCGACAATCACCGCGCCGCAGATCCACTGCCCATAAATTTTGCCCCAGCCGAATTTTGCCCAGCCCGAATCCGCGGAAACGAAGTGCAGTCCGCCATCCTCCACCTGATGCCAGTAGTGCGCCGTGGTGATATGCCCCAGCGGATAGCTGTAATCATGCACAATCAGCTTGGGCATACCGGTCGTTCCCGACGTAAAGTAGCCCAGCATCAGATCATTGGCGCCGGTAGACTCCGCGCCCTGCGGGCGGGGAAACGCCGACGGAAAAGCAACCACTTCCTTACGGAAATCCTTACAGCCGCCGGGAATATGGTTTCCCACAACGGTCACATGTTCCAGCGCGGAACATTGGGAACGCACCTGCGCGATATTGGCAAGCAGTTCCGGGTCGTCGACGCAGGTGATGACCTTTACGCCGGCCTTGTTGCAGCGGTATTCGATGTCGTGCGGCATCAGCTGGAAGGTTGCCGGAATCACGATGGCGCCGATGCGGTGCAGCGCGAGCATGCAGACCCACGCTTCCACCCGCTGGCGCAGAATCAGCAGGACAAAATCCCCTTTTTTCACACCGAGGGATTTATAATAGTTGGCCGCCTGCATCGAACGTTCCATCAGATCTCGGAAGGTCAGGCGCTCCTCCGCGTCGAAATCGTCGACGCGCACAAGCGCGGGCTTGCCGGGGTCCTGTTTTGCCCATTCGTCGATCACGTCATAGGCGAAATTGAAATCTGCGGGAATATTCAAACGATAGTTTGCTTTAAAATCCTCGTAAGAAGTAAAGCTCTCACGGGGCAGATAGTTTTCTAACATGGAAAATACACCGTTCCTTCTTCAAATTTTTAAAAAAACCGGGCTGTTTTCTTACTCATTAATAATAGTAAGGAAACGTACGGGACCGCCTACGGCACGCTGGCCGTGAGGGGTCATGGGATTGAAGAACGCGCTGTCGCCGGCCTCAAGAAAAAACTCCTTGTTGCCGATTACCAGCTGTACGGTGCCTTTCAGGACATAATTGAACTCCTGCCCGCCGTGGGTGACAAGTTCCGGACCCTTTTCCATCGGTTCCAGATCGACGATCATCGGGTCAAAAGAGCGTCCGATATAGTTAAAAGCCAGAGAACTGAATTTATAGCCCTTATACCGTTCCACAGACACGCCGTTGCCCTGGCGGACAATGGTGTAGCTGCTCATGCGGGGGGCTTCCCCAGTGAGGAGCACGGTAGGGTCGACATTCAGCGCCGCCGCTACTCCGTAAATTACCCCTATCGGGATATCCGTTTTTGCATTTTCATATTGCTCATAAGTTTCTACGGATACGTTCACCTGTTTTGCGAGGTCCGCTGCCTCGACTTCGAGAATGGTGCGAAGTTCTTTGATACGTTCGGCGATCTGTCTGATCTGTTCGTTCATACTGCTCCTCCTTTTTCCAACATTTTGTCTTTGCAGTGCCTAAGCGGCATTGCTTTTTATTTTATAATTTAATGGGTTAAATTGCAAGTATTTTTTCTGTTTTTACACAATCCAGCTAAAAAAGCCGCTTACCGGCTGTTTGAAGCTTTAAACCGGCAAAACTTTTTAAGCAATGCTTACAATTTTTCTGTATACTAATCGTGAATCTGCCCAACAAACTGCAGCAATGTTGAGCAGAATTTTTACGGTTTCACCCTTGAACAAACAGCCTATTTACGATAAACTGTAAGGCATAGAAACGGATTCAATGTCGAACGCTTTCTGATAAGGGTTCGACATTTGGTTTTTATCCGCCTTTTTAGCGGCGCGTTGTGTGAAAGAATGAGTTGGAGGTACCTGCTGCTTATGGAACTGCTTAAACAGCGAATTATCAAAGACGGACATGTAAAAGCCGGAAATGTGCTGAAGGTGGACAGCTTCCTGAACCATCAAATGGATATCGGCCTTTTTTCCGAAATCGGCAAGGAATTTAAACGTCTGTTTGCAGACTGCGATGTGACTAAAATTTTGACGATCGAAGCCTCCGGCATCGGTATTGCCTGCGTCACAGCGCAGTTTTTTCATGTCCCCGTTGTGTTCGCAAAAAAATCGCAGAGCAAAAACATTGACGGCGAGGTATTTACTTCGCGTGTTGAGTCCTTTACCCACGGACGTGTTTATGACATTATTGTATCCAAAAAATTCCTCGGTCCCGACGACCGTGTGCTGATTATCGACGATTTCCTCGCGAAAGGGTCCGCTCTTGAGGGCCTGTGCAAACTGGTGGGCGATTCCGGAGCAGCTTTAATCGGGGCCGGAATCGTGATCGAAAAGGGGTTTCAGGAAGGCGGCGAGCGTGTGCGCAGCCACGGCGTGCGCGTGGAATCCCTGGCAATCGTCGACAGCATGAATGACCGGACCGGCGAAGTTTTCTTCCGCGATTGAATTTTGCGTTGTCAATGCCGCAACTGCAGATATGCTGTTCTGGAACTGCGGCGTTTACAAAATAAACGGGACTGCGGATTGTTCCCCGCAATCCCCCAAACCCTGGATTTCGAATTTGGGAGGAAAAAAAATGAAAATGAACAAAAAGATTTTAGCCATGCTGCTGGCAGGGGCAATGCTTTTTGCTTCCGCCTGCACACAGAAAGAGCCTGCTGCTTCATCCAGCGAATCCGCCTCGGATGAGCCTGCGGCTTCCGAGGCCGCTTCTTCGGAAGCCGCTCCCGGCGAGACCGATGACTGGGCCGCCAAAACCGGCGCCAAGACTTTCCCCGCCATTGCCAAGGAAGACCTGAAAATCGGCTTTGTCTATGTCGGGCCGGCGGACGACGGCGGCTATTCCATGGCGCATGACAACGGCAGAAAAGCCATGGTCGAGGCGCTTGGCCTGGGCGAAGACCAGACGATGATCGTGGAAAATGTCCCCGAAACATCCGACTGCGAAACCGCGATCCGCAACCTGATCGACCAGGGCTGCAACGTTATTTTCACAACCAGCCTCGGCCATATGGACTGGACCGCAAACGTTGCGCGCGAATTCCCGGACGTTATTTTTGAGCATGCCACCGGTTCCACCACGGGGGAAAACATGTCCACCTATTTCGGCAGAATGTATGAGGAACGGTATCTTTCCGGTATCGTGGCCGGTATGAAGACCAAAACGAACAAGCTGGGCTATGTTGCCGCCATGCCGGTTCCCGAGGTCATCCGCGGCGCCAACGCTTTTGCGCTGGGTGCCAAATCCGTCAACCCGGATGTCACCGTCGAGGTCAAATGGCTCAACAGCTGGTACGATCCCGCGGCTGAAAAGAATCTGGCCATCGACCTGCTCAACAGCGGCTGCGACGTCATCGGACAGCACTGCGACACCACCGCCCCGCAGGTCGCCGCGCAGGAAAAGGGCGCTTTTGCGGTCGGATACAACGCTTCCACCCTCGACGCCGCTCCGAAAGCATACCTGACTTCCCCGATCTGGGATTGGGGCAAATACTATACCGCCGAAGTCCAGAAGATGGTCGACGGCACCTGGACCTCCGCGAAGGTCTGGGCGGAAGCCAGCACCGGCGTTGTTTATCTTGACAATCTCTCCGACAACTGCGAGCCCGGAACACAGGAAGCGGTGGATGCCGCCAAAGCGAAGCTGGATTCCGGCGAGCTGAAGGTATTCGCCGGCCCGCTCAAGGACAATAAAGGTGCCGAACGTGTTCCCGCCGGTTCCGAAATGACCGATGAGGAAATGTGGACTATGCCTTGGTTTGTCGAAAATGTGGTCGGTACCGCACTCGAATAATCTGTCCGGAATCTGACCGGCTCATGCAGAGCCTGGGTAAAATAAAAAAATGACAGCGGACAGCGAAGGGGCAAAGTAGGAATTACTCTGCCCCTTCGCGGATTTTGTGTGTTTTGAGGATGCTGCCATTTCCCCGCCGTCTGCTTACGCTTCTTCAAGACGGCGGCGGCCACCATCATTTAAGGAGTGAGATACTATGAGCGGAGCGCCCTATATCCAAATGAAGGATATCTGCAAATCATTCGGCAGTGTTGCCGCGAATCACGGCGTCAGTCTATCGGTTGAAAAAGGCGAAATTCACGCGCTGTTGGGGGAAAACGGGTCGGGAAAGAGCACGTTGGTCAATATGCTTTCCGGCATCTACGCCCCCGACGGCGGTGAAATTCTGATTGACGGAAAGGCCGCGCACTTTTCTTCCCCGCGCGATGCCATTGCCGCCGGAATCGGCATGGTTCACCAGCATTTCAAGCTGGTGGATGTCCTGACGGCCAAGGAAAATATGGTGCTCGGGCAGCGGGGCTGCGGCCTTGTCATCAAGGAGAAAGAGCTGACCCGGAAGATTTCCTCCCTGAGTCAGAAATACGGGCTGTCTGTCGATCCCGATAAAAAGATTTACAATATGTCTGTCGGCGAAAAGCAGACGGTGGAGATCCTCAAGGTGCTTTACCGCGGCGCCAATGTGCTGATTCTGGACGAGCCGACTGCCGTTTTGACACCGCAGGAAACCAAATCCCTGTTTGATATCCTGCGCAACATGAAAAAAGAGGGCTGCGCAATTATTATCATCACGCACAAGATGCACGAGGTTCTGGATATTTCCGACCGGGTCACTGTGCTCCGGAAAGGCGAAGCCATCGGAACGGTAGTGACCGGCGAGACGGATGCCCATTCGCTGACGGAAATGATGGTGGGCCGCGCGATTTCCCTTGAAATCGGCTGTGCCGAAGTCCCGCCGGAACAGAAGAAGCCCCTGCTTGACGTGCGGGGGCTGTCGGCCGTGGGATTGGACGGCCTTCCGGTTTTGAAGAACATGAGCTTTTCCCTGGCGTCGGGTGAAATCCTCGGGGTGGCCGGGATTGCCGGCAGCGGGCAGAAAGAGCTCTGTGAAATTATCGCCGGCCTTTACAGGGCTTCCGCAGGCGATATTCTGTTTCAGGGCGAATCGATTGCCGGCAACAAGCCCGCCGACATCATGCGCAGGGGCATCCAGATGAGTTTTATTCCGGAGGACCGGCTTGGCATGGGACTTGTGGCCGGTATGGATATTGTGGACAATGTGCTTCTCAAATCTTTCCGGCGCGGCAGGGGTCCGTTTATTGACCGCGCGGGCGGGAAAAAGGATGCCCAGCGCATTGTGGAGCGCTTTTCCGTGGACACCCCCTCGGTGAGCCACATCGTCAAAAAGCTGTCGGGCGGCAACATCCAAAAAGTCCTTCTGGGACGTGAAATCGACCAGAATCCTACCCTGCTGGTTACCGCGTACCCTGTGCGCGGCCTTGACATCGGCGCCTCCTACTTTATCTACGACACCCTGAACGAGCAGAAGCAAAAAGGGGTCGGGATTCTGTTTATCGGCGAGGACCTGGACGTGCTGATGGAAATTTCGGACCGCCTTATGGTCATCCATGACGGCGAAATTATGGGGATTGTAAACCCCCGCGATGTCACCAAGGAAGCAGTCGGCCTGATGATGCTGGGGCAGTCCCACGGGGAGGTAGTGGCATGATACAGATTGTAAAACGTCCCGACCCGTCTAAAACGCAGGATTTATTGACACGCCTGTTCGCGGTGCTCTGCGCGCTTGTTTGTGCTTCGCTGCTGATGGCGGCTCTTGGATATAACCCGTTTAAAGTGTTCGGCAACATTTTCGTCGGTTCCACCGGAACGCTTCACCGCATCCGTGAGACGGTCGTCAAGACGATCCCCCTTGCCACACTTTCGCTGGGCGTAGCCGTGGCGTTTAAGATGAAATTCTGGAATATCGGCGCGGAGGGCCAGTTCTATATGGGTGCGATGGCCGCCGCCTGGGTAGCGTTCAACTTTAACCGCCTGCCGATGATCCTGATGCTGCCGTTCATGTTTTGCGCGGCGATGCTGTTCGGCGGGCTGTGGGCGCTGATTCCCGCTTTTTTGAAATCGAAATTCAAAACCAGCGAAATTCTCGTTACGCTGATGCTCAACTATGTCGCCGTGAAATGGATTACCTATCTTCAGTACGGCCCGTGGAAGGATCCGAAAGCGGCGGGATTTGCGAAAATGCCGAAATTCGTCAGCGCGGCGGTTCTGCCGAAGGTGTTCGGCGTGCATATCGGCTGGATCATCGTGCTTGTGCTGGCGGTTCTGGTGCACATCCTGCTGAATAAAACAAAATTCGGCTATCAGGTTTCTGTCATCGGCGAGAGCGAGTATACCGCACGTTACGCGGGGATCTCTGTCGCCAAAATCACGCTGATCGCCGTGATTATCGGCGGCGGCCTTTGCGGCGTCGCGGGCTTTATGCAGGCGTCCGCCATCGAGCACTCGCTGACCGACCAGCTTTCCGCGGGCCTCGGCTTCACCTCGGTGATCACCGCCTGGCTGGCGCGCCTCTCCGCCCCGGCAATTATCGTGGTTTCTTTCCTGTTTGCCGCGCTTTTGCAGGGCAGCGCCTACATCCAGACGGCCATGCAGATTCCCGCCGCCGTCGCGGAGGTACTGCAGGGAATTATCCTGTTCTTTGTGCTGGGCAGCGAATTCTTCCTGAATTACAAACTGGTGTTTCATAAAAACGCAAAGGAGGCGGCATAAATGGACGGTCTGACACAGCTTTCCCTGTTTTTGCAGGTCTCTGTCCAGATGGGTACCCCGATCCTGTTCGGTACGCTGGGCGGCATCCTTTGTGAAAAAGCCGGGCATATCAACCTCGGCGTGGAGGGTATGATGCTGATGGGCGCCGTTTTCGGTTTTATGGCGTCCGTCGCTACCGGAAATCCGGCGGTCGCCGTTCTCGCCGCCGGTATCGCCGGCGCTTTCGGCGCGCTGATTTACGCGGTGATCACCGTTTCCCTGCGCGGGAACCACACCGTGACCGGGCTTGCGCTGACCATCTTCGGCTCCGGCGTGGCCGGGCTGCTTGGAAAACAGCTCACCGGCACGGCCCAGCCGGAACATGTGATTGCCGCGTTCGCGGCTTATTCCGTGCCGGGGCTTTCCAAAATTCCCGTCCTCGGGGAGATGTTTTTCCAGCAGAGCATTTACGTACAGATCGCGCCGGTCTGCGCGATCCTGCTCTACCTCTACCTGAACAAAACCTATGTCGGGCTGAACATGCGCGCCATAGGGGAAAACCCGGGCGCGGCGGATGCCTCCGGCATTAAAGTGAACCTGTATAAATATCTGCATATCATTGCCGGCGGCTTTTTGTGCGGCATGGGCGGCGCCTATCTGTCCATTGTGTTCGTCCCCCACTGGCAGGACAACATTACCGCGGGAATCGGCTGGATTGCGGTCGCGCTGGTCATCTTCTCCACCTGGAACCCCCTGAAGGCGATTGGAGGCGCTTACTTTTTCGGCATTCTGCGCGGCATCGGTTACAAGCTGCAGAACGTGGATATGAGCCTGTTCGGCAAGCAGATTCAGATCTCTTCCCAACTGCTGGATATGATCCCTTATCTGATGACGATTATCGTCCTCGTGCTGATCGTGCAGGGCAAGCGGCGGGAAAACCAGCCCCCCCATGCCCTGGGAAATCCGTATTTCAGAGAGGAACGCTGAAAATCGCAATCTATTTGACAGCTTTTCACGCGGCGTGGTATGATAAAATTTAGTAGGGGCGGGCGTTGGCCCGCCCCTTCCTGTTTGGAGGAGACGCGAAGGATGCAAGACAAAATAATGAATTTATCTATTCAGCTACCGGATATAAAATCCACCTGTTTTTACGCAATTGAAGTTACAGACAGGGAGAATTGCCAGTGAGCGCGGTGACCTCCACCGCGCTGAATAAAGAGCAGCAGTCGGTTGTGGAAAACACTTCCGACAGCATCCTGCTGCTCGCGGGCGCGGGGACGGGAAAAACCACCACCCTTGCGCAGCGGGTGGCGCATCTGCTGGAAAGCGGCACCGCGCGCCCGGAGGAACTCCTCTGCCTGACCTTTACCAACCGTGCCTGCCGGGAGATGTCCGAACGGATTGCGCAGATTGCGGGCGATACCGCGCAGGAGCTGCTGATCCGCACGGTTCACAGC
>JAEXAZ010000012.1 GCA_023394255.1 Bacillota bacterium
CGCCGATCGCTATGGGAACGAAAGAATTGATTTATGCGGTATCCCGGATGCTGGACACGCTGCCGCCGATCAAGCAGTATGAAATTGAACATGTGCCGGTGGATGTCAATGCCAAAATGGCACGGGACGTGTTTGAAATCCATGTGGAGGACGGCGTCTATATGGTGGAAGCGGATTGGCTGGCTTCCGTTTTCGGGCTTGTGGACCCGGACGATTACGAGAGCCTGCAATATTTTCAGCGCGTGCTCCGGACCAGCGGCATTATCGACAGGCTGGAGGAGATGGGAATTCAGGAGGGCGACACCGTAAGTATCCTGAACTTTGAATTCGACTATATTAAATAAGGAGACGGAATATGCTGGAACAAACTGCTGAAATGGCAAATCCGAAACTGCTCAGCCCGCTTGCGCTTGCCTTTCTCGGGGATGCGGTGTATGAACTCTGCGCGCGCCGGAAAATTATAGGCGAGGGCAACTGCCCCGTCAACCAGATGCACCGGAAATCGGTTGGCATGGTATGTGCCAAAGCGCAGTCCGCCGCCCTGGAAAAAATTTTTGATTTGTTGACAGAAGAGGAACAGGCCGTATATAAACGCGGCCGCAACGCCCATTCGGCAAGTTCGCCCAAACATACGGAGCTTGCGGATTATCGCAGGGCTACCGGAATGGAGGCACTTTTCGGATATCTTTATCTGCAGGGCAGGATAGGCAGGATTGAGGAACTTTTTGAGCTGTCAGTCGCGTCGGAGGAACGGGAGGCGTTTTGATGAACCGTCGTTCAGCGAGGATGATGAAATTTGCGGTGGATATGGTTTTTACGATCGCAGGCTGTTTCATTTTTGCGATCGGCATCTACGTATTTATCCAGCCAAATCAAATAGCGCCGGGCGGTGTCAGCGGCATATCGATTATGCTGCATTTTCTGACGGGACTTCCGGTCGGCGCCCTGTCGTTATTCATGAATATCCCGCTGCTGCTGCTTGCCTGGAAATTTTTAGGCTGGAAGTTTACCGGCCAGACGCTCATGTCAGTGGTAACGCTTTCGTTTATGCTGGACTATGTAGCCGTCCTGTTTCCGCAGTACGAAGGGGACCCCCTGCTTGCCGCCTTGTTTGGCGGCGCGCTGATCGGTACGGGCCTTGCCATTGTTTTTATGCGGGGGTTTACCACCGGCGGCACGGATATCATCTCGCGCCTGCTTCAGTTGAAATACCCGTATTTGCAGCTCGGCAAGATCCTGATGGTGATCGACTTGATGGTCATTTTAACTTCAGCCTATGTGTTCGGACGGATCGAAACGGCACTGTACGGAATGGTGGCGGTTTTTACTTCTTCCCGCATGGTGGACAGCCTGCTTTACGGAATGGATACCGGGAAGCTGGTCTACATCATGTCCTGCAGGGCGACGGAACTGAGCGAACGGATCATCGGAGGCCTTGGAAGAGGCTGTACGATCTTAAAATCTACCGGCGCCTATACAAAACAGGATTCCAACGTGCTGATGGTTGCGGTCAGACGGCCGCAGTATTATGTGCTGAAGAAAATGGTCCGGGAAGCGGACCCCAGAGCGTTTATCATTGTTACGGATGCAACGGAAGTGCTTGGCGAAGGGTTTAAGCGAATTGAATAGAGGATGCCGCGGAAAAGAGCGTTTTCCGCGGCTTTTTGTCTATAAACAAGCCTGCCTGAAAACGGCATGGCTGCTGTTTTCAGGCAGGCTTGAAAAGGATCGGGAATGTGGAGTCAGTTATTGTAACTGCCGGTTTCTTTGTTGTCGGAAACCTTCTGGCTGCGGGAGTCCGCGGTGTTGCTGTAGCTGTTCTTATTGCCTGTTTTATTGCTGGCGCGGTTGTTGGCCCGGTTGGCCGCATTGTTACCGGTGCGGCTGGTCGTGTTGTTGTTCGCATTGTTATTGGCGTTATTTGTACGGTTGTTCATGCTATTATTATCCATTCTCTTTCACCTCTTTTCGATGGACTTTACGGATAGTATGTGATGGAGAACGGCAGTTATTCGCGCAGAATCTGTTTGCAGTCACAAATTGGGAATGAAAAAAGGAAAGATGCCCCATCGCCCAAAATAACTTTTTATAAAATAGAGATAAAAAGAACATTTTTTATAAAAATTTGGAATTTATACTTGACTTCAAGAAAATGGTATGTTATATTATATTCATAACAATAATCATTATTGATTTTAAATACTAAAGGAGATGTCTGTTATGAAAAAGTTTGTTTGCACAGTTTGTGGTTATGTTTATGAAGGGGAATCCGCTCCCGAATCTTGTCCGCAGTGCAAGGCTCCGGCTTCCAAGTTTGAGGAGCAGAAGACCAATGCGATGACATGGTCGGATGAACACAGGATCGGGGTTGCCGCGGGTGTAGACGCGGAGATTCTGGAAGGCCTCCGGATGAACTTTACCGGCGAATGCACAGAGGTTGGCATGTATCTTGCAATGGCCCGTCAGGCGCACCGCGAAGGCTATCCTGAAATCGGCCTTTACTATGAGAAAGCCGCTTACGAAGAGGCCGAGCATGCCGCGAAATTTGCGGAGCTCCTCGGCGAATGCGTTTACGCGGATACGAAAAAGAACCTTGAGCTGCGCGTAGCCGCTGAAAACGGCGCCTGTGCGGGCAAAAAGCAGATTGCCACCCGCGCCAAGGAACTCGGCCTCGACGCAATTCATGATACGGTACATGAGATGGCCAAAGACGAAGCCCGCCACGGCTGCGCGTTCCAGGGACTCCTGAACAGATACTTTGGCAAATAATCAGAACATACAGATACCCTCCCGCCGGAGCCTATGATCGCTCCGGCGGGAGGGTCCCTTTTTGTTTCAGGCTGCGAATCCGCGTTTTGTATCCGCGTCAACATGCCGCGATTCGATGATTTTTGTGAGGTTTTCCGACAGGCAAGGATGTCAGGCGTGTCTATTAACAGATGGCCCGGTTCGGTCAGGTTTCTTTTTCTGTCTTCGCATCATCAATAAGCCCCTCGCATACACGCCTGAAATAGGTTGCCCCGGAAGAAAGCGCGAGCGTCAGCGCCAGCCGGGTTTCCGACTCGGAGCTGTCGGAGCGGTTCTCGGGCAGCTTCACCAGGAGTTCCGGAAGCGCCTGCTTCAGGCGTTCTTTCATTTCCAGCGATTTTTCATAGGCTTTCTCAAAATTTACGGTTTCCGATTCTCTTGTCAACAGCGTTTTGAGGTCGGACAGCGAGAGCGTCTGCTTTAAATTCAGGATGCACAAGAGCTGGATCAGCTGCTCACGGGAATATTTTTTTCCTTTTACGGGCAGAATAAGATGCTCCTTGCTGTAATTATTGATCATTGTTTTGGTCAGCAGCTTTTCGTCCGGAAAGCGTTTGTTTGCGGAAAGCCCCTCATCGAACAGCGTGAGGATCTGATCCATATAAAGGTCCAGCCGCGGAAGTTCAGCCGGCGAGATGTCTGCGTCGGAGAAAGCCGCGTCAAGTAGTCCCGAAAATGCTTTCATTTTTTCCACCTGCCTTCCTGCATACATTCATTTTACAAAAAAATAAAAAAAATTGCAAGATATAGTTGCAATTTTGCTGTTATGTGATATGATACATAACATAAAGTGGTTCTGAAAACTATGTAATGGATATGGAGGAGTCAAATTGCCGAAGATATTTCAAAAAGCAAGGGACCCGATCAGCAGCTATTCCCACTTTGTTGGCGCGGGGCTTTCCGTGTTTGGGCTTGCGGCAATGTGCATCCATCTGCTCCTGCAGCCGGATGTGGAGGCAAGGTCTGCGATTTCCAGCATTCTGTTTTGTGTGTCGCTGATTGCGCTGTACTGCACAAGCGGTATTTATCATTTTTCGATGTCCCCGCCCAGGGTGATTCTGATTTTGCGCAAGCTGGATCACGCCATGATCTATATTTTGATTGCGGGCACCTATACGCCGCTGCTTTTGAATCTGCTGCCTTATCCCAATAACATTGGGTTCACAACGGCCATCTGGTGCGTGGCGGCCGCCGGAATTCTGATGAAGCTCTGCTGGATGAATGCCCCGAGATGGCTTGGCACTTCGCTTTACCTGCTGATGGGATGGGCGATTCTGGTTGACGTCCGCGCTCTGGCCGCGTTCCCGGCGGCGGGAACGGTTCTGCTCGTGACAGGCGGCATCCTGTATACCATTGGCGGCATCATCTATCTGTTGAAACGCCCCAACCCGACGCCAATGTTCGGATTTCATGAGTTGTTCCATCTTTTTGTCATCGCCGGCAGCATCTGCCACTATTTCATGGTCTTTTTGTTCATTGCTTAGTTGTAATAAGCGGCAATCCATGCTATGATCTTCCTGTAAAAGTGCAAAGGAAGGGTTTGGATGGACTGGAAGCTGGGGTACGGTTCGCTTGGGCTGATCGCGTTGGTGCTGATCGGGGGAATGATCTGGTGTAATCACGTCTACGCGCCTTTGGAGGTGCCTGCCGCCATCATCATGGAGCCGGCGCCGGTGCTGAACCCGTATCCGGAACTGGAAGGGGTGCGCGTACATGTCAACACCGCTTCGGAGGAGGAATTGCAGCAGCTTCCCAATATTGGCCCTGCCAGAGCGAAAGCAATCAGGGATTATATCGAAGCGTACGGAAAACTGACGGCTCCGAAACAGCTTTTGGAGATCGAGGGGATCGGCGAATCGACAGTGGAACAGATCAAGCCCTTTTTAATATTTGATTGAGTATATGATAAAAAAATGAGCCTCGAAGGCTCATTTTTTTATGTCGAAATTGCAGGAATTACAGCTTTGCGCCGCACTGATTACAGTAGAGGCTCCCGCTGCGCTGCTCCGCTTTGCAGACGGGGCAGCGCAGCCCAAAATTGTTCCGCAGAAGGGTAAGGTCGCCATCCGACGCATGCGCGGCCTCGCCCTGTTCCGCCGTCTTGCCAAGCTCCTGCCTCAGCTCGAATACACTGGCGCAGGAAGGGCAGGTTGCAATGTAAACGCTGTGAAAACGGAACAGCGGAATAAAAAACGCATGAAAGTAATCATAATGGCGGCAGAGATGAAAGGTGCCGCTTTTGCCGCAGACGGGACAGATTGTCCCGGAAATTTGGCCGGCGGGTACTACTTTGGAATTTGAACCGAATATACCTATAAAGAACATGGCTGCCTCCAATCCATCCTGGCCGCCGGTGTTTCACCGGACAGGATAAGGTCTCTACAGAAGAGTGTATACGATATGTTGAAAAAGTCAACACCAAAGAGAGAATTCCTGAATACTATTGACCATTTTAGTCGAAACGTGTAATATTGTAATGAATTGCGATGTGAGGAAAGGGACAGAATATGAAACGATTTTTTTCCGTTATACTATCGGTAATTTTAGTGCTTGGTGCGTCCGGATGCGCACAGCGTTCCGGTGAAAGCACTGTACATACAGACGCTCAGCAATCGGCCCCGGTTCTGGAAAGGCCGTCGTCACAAACTGTATATGGCGGGGAGCAGCCCCCGGCGGACGAAAAGGTAGTGCTGGATGAAGCCGCTGCGGAATCCTCCGGGACATCGGAGCCGGCGTCATCCGAAGCGCAGGAGGAGTCGCCCTCCGATCCTGCTTTTTTTTCGGAAACTTCCTCGCAGGCGGTTTCCGGACCCGCGCAGGAACCCGAGCCTCAAAGCTCCGAGGCAAGCCCTGGGACGCAGGAAACCGAAGTGCTCGCGGCGAATCCTGTGTTCCATGAGGTGCGGGCCGTCTGGCTTTCCTATCTGACCCTGGAGCCGATGGTGAAAAATAAAACCAAAGCGGAGTTTACCGCGAATATTGATCGGGCGTTTGCCAATGTGGCCGAAACGGGATTCAATACGGTCTTTGTGCATGTCCGCCCGTTTGGCGACGCCCTCTACGACTCTTCTTACTACCCATGGTCTTATCTTCTGAGCGGCACAGAGGGAAAGAATCCCGGTTATGACCCGCTGAAAATTATGTGCGAGCTGGCGGACAGCCATGGGCTGCGCATTGAGGCATGGATTAACCCTTATCGTGTGCGTGCAAGCGGAAGCAGGGAACTGGCCTCGGACAACCAGGCGAAGAAGTGGATCGCCTCGGGAAATGACGGCGCGCTGGAGTGGAACGGCGGCGTCTATTATAATCCGGGCAGCGCCGATGCGCGCAAGCTGATTGTCAACGGCGTGAAGGAAATCGTGAAAAATTACAATGTGGACGGCATCCACTTTGACGATTATTTCTATCCTGCCACGGACATGTCTTTTGATCAGGCGACCTATCAGGCGTCCGGCAGTTCCAAATCGCAGGCGGACTGGAGACGGGAAAATGTCAACATCCTGGTGCGCGAGGTTTATGCCGCCATCAAGAAGATCGACAACTCCTGCGTATTCGGCATCAGCCCGCAGGGCAATATGAAAAACAACTATGACGCGCAGTTCATCGACTGTGCGAAATGGCTTGCCAATAAGGGCTATGTGGATTATATCTGCCCGCAGATCTATTTCGGCTTTGAGAATTCGGGGCTTCCTTACGCGGAAACAGTCGATGCGTGGAACCGCATGATTAAAGTGTCCGGCATCGACCTGTACATCGGGATTGCCGGCTATAAGCTCGGCCAGGCCGACCAGTGGGCGGGAGCGGGCCAGAATGAATGGGTCGGCACAACGGATATTCTTGCCCGCATGGTTAAGACGGCAAGAAACGGCTCCCACTACGGCGGCGCGGCAATTTACAGTTATGATTCCCTTTATCTGACCAATACCGCGCAGGTGAAGGCGGAACATACCAATCTCAAAAAGCTGTTCCGCTGAGCTTTTTGCAGCATAAAACCTGCCTTGCGGTCTTCCGGTTCCGCTGTGATCAGGAAGACCGCGGACATTGATTTTACACGAACATCATGAAGGCAGCGGACGCTGTCTGTGGGGAGGCAACCAAGTGGCACATCAAACTCCCAATCGCAAAACGATAGCGATCGTCCTGTCAGCAGTATTCATTGCGATTACGATGCTGACGGGCGTTTTGGCTTCTTTGAAAAATAACCCCTATCAGGTGGACAAGCCTGTCGTGGAATCCGAGTCTTCGTCTGTCTCGCTCCCTTCTGATGAGGAGAGCGGGCCGGAAGACAGCATTCCTGATTCTTCGGAAGAAAGCCGGCCGGAGGGCAGCGCGTCCGAAGAAAATTCCGAACCGGAGGATGCGGATGAGCCGGACGAGGACGAAACGGTCTATTATAATGTCCCCGATGAGATGCGGGCGGTCATGCTCGTGGCCGGGCGCGACTATCTGACGTCGCCGGAGACCACTGACCGCGCAACAATCGCGGGCCAGATTGACCAGGCTTTGAACGCGGCAAAGGAACTGACGATGAATACCATCATCGTCGATACCAAGTATCAGGATCAGGTGCTGTTCAGTTCCAGGACGCTTTCCCAGGCGGAGGTGGATCTCGACTGCACCGACTATATCACGACAAAAGCGCGCGATTTGGGCTTTTATGTTTATGCGACCTATGATGTGACCGACGGCATGGCCGGGAACGGCTATGTGCGCCTTTCCAATTCGGACGGAGATACGCTCGACGCCGTCGCGGAGAGCGTTGGTGCCTTTGCGGAAAAATACAAATTTGACGGGATTCTGCTGAACAATTATTATAATACTGCCAGCGGCGGCAGTTATGCGCAATATCTGCAGAGCGGCGGCGGTATGGGCTACCAGAATTATCTGCGGCAGGTGCCCGCGGCTCTGGTGGACACAGCCGTCAAATCCATCCGCAGCCACGCTCCCGGCACACAGGTGGGACTGTTGGCGGAGGCGGTATGGCAGAACGCAGCCGACGATCCGGAGGGGACGG
>JAEXAZ010000221.1 GCA_023394255.1 Bacillota bacterium
CGTCTGAAACGGTATATGCCTCGGCCAGCAAAGTGGATATGCACTTGCTTTATGTTTCGATGACCCGTCCCTTGCACAGTCTGGATATCTTATACGAGAGGGAACTGACAAAAGCGCTACAGGAGTAATGGTTTTCGCGCCGGCCTTCACCAAATCAACCCAATGCCAACGAAAATCGGGAGGTGCAGTGTAAAATGAAACAGGCGAGAAACAGGCTGATCAGCATTACATTAATTATTGAAATTATGGTTTCGGTTTTGGTTTTAGCCGGCATTTTGTATGCTTCATACTTTTTGATTATCGAAATCAAAACTTTTCAGGTGCAGATGTTCCATATGAGCCATTTTGAGACATTCCTTGAGCATGCCCTCACTTTGGTAATTGGCTTGGAGTTCATCCGTATGCTGATGAAACACACACCCTACTCCGCAATCGAAGTCCTGCTGTATGCGATGACCCGCCAGCTGGTCGTTTATCACACAAACGCATTGGAAACGCTGCTGGGCATTTTTGCGGTAGCGTGCGTGTTTGCAATACGAAAATTTTTATATATCCCCGTTTTTGAAGATAAAGAGCCCGAAGCTGCCGAAGAGAAGCAGGCTACGGGCTTAGACACAATCCGTGAGTTTCTCAATAAAACGGAACCGGAATTTTGAAATTGAGCCGGTTTACAGCGAAAATTGCCGTACGGAATAAAATGGCGAAAGGGGCAGCTTTGTGATGGCCAATTCAAACAGATCTTATCTTGAGCATGTGGCACTGTACGTTCAGGACCTTCAATGGTATATCCGCTTTTTTGAGGATGCATTTGGTATGATAATCCGCAAAACCCGGGAAAAAGACGGAGCGGTTTCACAGGTGTGGCTGAACGGCGGAATACAGCTGATCGCGGAACCTGTGGGCGAAAGTGGGAATGGCAGAATGAATCATCTGGGCTTCATGGTGGAAAATCTGGAGAACACCATAGCGGCAGTAAAACAATATGGCGCGGTCGAAACGCCAAAAGGGCCGAACTGGTTTCGCCTGCGGGACGGACTGGTGATCGAGCTGATACAGGCTGCCGGCACCTCCGTAGCGGATATGTTAAATATAGACCCACGGGCCTGATGGCCGGATTGAATGATCCTTCAAAGGCATTGGGCACCCGATTGGTTTTGACGCCGCGGACGCCACGGCGAAGCATTGTTTACGAATTCTGAAAAATCCGATATAATGAACCAAGCGGACATTGAACCGTCAGTTTGAAAGCAAGGTCGTGAACCGAATGCGTGCAACGATCAAGGATATTGCCGCCAAAGCGAATCTGTCCGTGACGACGGTTTCGCTGGTGCTCAACAATAAGCCCTGTAAAATCCCGGAGGAAACCAGGCGTCTGGTACAGAAAATCGCGGATGAACTGCATTATTATCCAAATCAGCTGGCGGTAGGGCTTATCAAGAAGCGCACGCAGACCATCGGGCTGATCGTATCGGACATCAGCAACAGCTTTTTTGCCGGCCTTACCAAAGGGATTGAAAACGAATGCAGGAAGAATCACCGCACGCTGATTGTCTGCGATTCCAACGATCAGTTTGAACGCGACCTCGAATATATCACCGTCCTCGCCAGCAAAAACGCTGACGGCATTGTTTACTGCATGTCGAGGGATACCGACCTTGAAAGATTTTATAAAGTCCAAAGCCTGCTTGAACAATTCGCTGTCCCATATGTCATGCTCGACCGTTCTTTCGACCTGCCGGGCGTTTATATTGTACGCGTCGACCATGTGACCGGCGGCTATTTGGCTGCCAGACATCTGCTGGAACTGGGGCATCGGCGGATCGCCTGCGTTACCGGCCCAATGAACCTTGTGGACTGCCGCGACCGCCTGCAGGGTTACCGGAAGGCGCTGGAAGAATACGGCGTTCCGTTCGATCAGGAACTGATGATTGAAGGCACTTATGAGATGGAGTCCGGTGTCCTTGCCGCCGACAACCTGCAAGGCAAGGACTTTTCGGCTGTCTTCGCGTTCGACGACATGATGGCCTATGGGCTTTACCATGGCCTGAAAAGGCATGGCCTCTCGATCCCGGAGGATGTTTCCGTTGTCGGATACGACGATATTTTCCCTTCCGCAATCCTTGATGTCCCGCTCACCACTGTCCACCAGCCGATCCAGCAGCTCGGGGCGGAGGCTGTACGCAAGCTGCTCGCCGTCGTCGATCATCGTGACACCGTCGAAGCTTCCTCGCTGCTCATCCCCGAACTGGTCGTACGCAAAAGTACCGCGCCGCCCGGACATGGTGGTTGATCAGGGATCAGACGGGCATCAGGCTGCTTGCCAGCACTTCTTCAAGCGCCGGGATGGAAACCGCGGCCCCCTTGCGCGAAACCGCAATGGAAGATGCGACGGACGCCAGCCGCAGCGCCTCTTCGACAGGTTTCCCCGCGCATACGGAACTGATAAAGAAGCCGGTGAACGTATCGCCCGCCGCGGTCGTATCGACAACGGGTACCCGATAGGTACCGTGCGCGCAAAATGCGCCGTCCCCCTGATAGAGG
>JAEXAZ010000222.1 GCA_023394255.1 Bacillota bacterium
TGTGTCACGGATAAACTGGGCGCCCTTAGGCTTACGGGGTATCGTGGTCAGCAGCAGCTTTTCCCCGAAGGAAGGCCGCCTGTGGATGGTAATGAGCTGTTTGGCAACCAAAAATACCATGCCGTCCTTGACCATCTGATTATAATCCAGCCCAAACTGCTCCAGATGGTCACTGCCCATCTGCTGGGCGTGCCGCATGATATTGGAAATGCTCATCTTCTGCCGGATATCACATTCCGGCTCAATAACTTTACTGTGTTTCTGGCAGGTTTCCATCCACGCTGTCCCTCCTTATAGCTTGTTCGGTTCACCGCCAAACATGCGCCGGATTCCTCTTCCTGATTCTGCCGTTTCCATGCAAAAGCCGGGAACCTGCCAAAACGGACAGGTTCCCGGGCAATCAAAGCCCTTTATAGCCGGGTTCAGCGGATGACGTCCACGCCCATTGCGGCGCGCAGCGCCTCCGGAACGGTGACGCTGCCGTCGTCATTCTGGTAATTCTCCAGAATTGCCGCGACAGTGCGGCCAACAGCCACGCCGGAGCCGTTCAGGGTGTGCACCAGCTGCGCTTTTTCCTTCACATTATCCTTGAAGCGGATAGCCGCGCGGCGCGCCTGAAAGTCCTCAAAGTCCGAGCAGGAGCTGATCTCCACATATCTGCCGTAGGAAGGCATCCAGACCTCGATATCATAGGTTTTCGCGCTGGAGAAACCGAGGTCGCCGCCGCAGAGCGTTACTACGCGGTATGGCAGGCCAAGACCCTGCAAAACAAACTCCGCGTCGTTGGTCAGCTTTTCCAGTTCCTCGTAGGAATTTTCCGGACGGGCGAACTTCACCAGCTCCACCTTGTTGAACTGGTGCTGGCGGATCAGGCCGCGGGTATCGCGTCCGGCGCTTCCCGCTTCGCCGCGGAAACATGCGGAATAGGCGCAGTATTTCAGCGGCAGCTTTGCGCCGTCAAGAATCTCGTCCCTGTGCATATTGGTGACAGGCACCTCGGCGGTCGGGATCAGATAAAAATCTTCGTTTTCAATCTTATACATATCCTCCGCAAATTTCGGCAGTTGCCCGGTACCGGTCATCGATGCGGTGTTCGCGAGGAACGGCGGAAGGATTTCTGTATAGCCGCGGCTGGTATGGGTGTTGAGGAAATAGTTGATGACCGCACGCTCCAGGCGCGCGCCCAACCCTCTGTAAAAATGGAAGCGGGCCCCCGTCACCTTTCCGGCTGTTTCGGGGTCAAGGATACCCAGAGACGCGCCGATGTCCCAGTGCGCTTTTGGCTCATAAGGAAATTGGGTCGGCTCCCCGAAGCGGCGTACTTCGAGGTTGTCGCGGTCGTCCTGCCCGCCCGGGACAGACGCGTGCGGGATGTTGGGGATGCTGTAGATAATCTCCTGCTGGCGGGATTCCAGCTCGGCCAGCTTCACGCCGTATTCCTTTACCGTTTCTGAAAGTTCTTTCATCCTCGCCATCAGCTCGTCGGTGGATTTGCCTTCCTTTTTCATTGCGGGGATCTTTTTGGAGGCGGCGTTCTGCTCTGCCTTCATGCCGTCGGATTTCGCGCTGATTTCGCGGCGTTCGCGGTCGATTTCCAAAATTTCGTCTACCTGGGCGTCCATATTTTTATTGCGCTTTCTCATGCCTTCCTTGACGGCGTCCGGGTTGCTCCTGATAAACTTAATGTCCAACATGTCTCTTGTTCCTCCAATTATCTGTTCCAAATGGATTTTGCACAAAGCGGCTAGTTTTCACATTTTTCCAGCACGGCGGCGATCTGCCGCAGATCATCCTCGTCATAGAACTCAATGACCAGCCGCCCCTTGTTCCCTTCCCCTTCAACTTTGACCTTTCGGGAAAGGCATTGGCAGAGCGCGAGCTGAACTTCCGCGAAATAGCTGTTGTCCCACGCGCTCTGCTGTCTGGGAGCCTTCTTTTCCTGACGGCTCTTTTTTGCCAGCGCTTCCACCTGGCGCACCGAGAGCCCTTTTTTGAGGATTTCTTTCGCTACCATGCGGATCGCGCTGTCGTCGTCAAACGCCAACAGCGCGCGCGCATGTCCCGCCGAAATCTGTCCCGACTCCACCATGGCGCGTACCTCGGACGGCAGGTTGAGCAGGCGCAGCGCATTCGTCACCACCGGGCGGGACTTCCCCACTCTTGTGGAAACCTGTTCCTGGGTGAATCCAAATTTTTCCATAAGTTCTTTATAGCCGGATGCTTCCTCGATCACGTTGAGGTCTTCACGCTGCAAATTTTCAATCAGCGCAAGCTCCATCGTCTGCACATCGCTCAGTTCCCGCACAACCACGGGGACCTCCGAAAGCCCCGCCATGCGCGCGGCGCGCCAGCGGCGTTCACCGGCGACAAGCTGATAGCTGCCGTCGGTCATCGGCCGCACCACCAGCGGCTGGAGCACGCCGTATTCCCGTATCGAATCGGCCAGATCAGCCAGAGCCGCCGGGTCGAACTGCTTGCGCGGCTGATCCCGGTTTGGTTCAATATCGCTGATGGCAAGCACCGAAGTAGAAGCCGCGTCGGTGTTGTTATCCACAAACAGCGCGTCCAGCCCTTTGCCCAGCCCGCCTTTTGCTTTCGCCACTTCGCATCCTCCTAACTGTTCTGTTTCATTAATTTTCTGTTTTTCTGCAAAAATTCATCCGCCAGCTCATCGTAAGCGGCACAGCCTCTGGATGCACGGTCATAATACATCACCGGCTGCCCAAAGCTGGGGGCTTCGGAAAGGCGCACATTGCGGGGGATCACCGCGCGGTAGATCTTCTGCGGAAAATATTTTTTCAGTTCCGCCACAACCTGCACGGTGAGGTTCAGACGGCTGTCATACATGGTGAGCAGGACCCCTTCGATATCAATATTGGGGTTATACAGCCGTTTGACCTGCCGCAGGGTGGACATCAGCTGGGAAAGCCCCTCCAGCGCATAATATTCACATTGAATCGGGATCAATAAGGTGTCGCAGGCCGTAAACGCATTCAGCGTAATAATGCCGAGGGAAGGAGGGCAATCGATCAGGATAAACTCATAGCTGGATTTCAGCTTAATGAGCGCATTTTTCAGGCGCATCGTGCGGTTTTCCAGTTCGATCAATTCAATCTCCGCACCAGCGAGCGCAATATTGGAAGGCAGCAGATCCACATTTTGAAACGGCGTATGCACGACCGCTTCGGCGGCAGGGACATTGGAAACCAAAAGCTCATACGTGGACAGTTTCAGGTCCCGTTTGTTGACGCCAAGCCCGGAGGTGGAATTCCCCTGCGGGTCAATATCCACCAGCAAAACCTTATGGCCCTTCGCGCCCAACGCCGCCGTAAGGTTCACAGCAGTAGTCGTTTTACCAACGCCGCCTTTTTGGTTTGCAATTGCTACTATCTTGCCCATTTTTTCCTCCCGCTTACCTGTCTGCTGTCGGAAATTTTTCTTCTGTTTGATTATAGCACACTTTCTTCGCCGTGGAAAGTACCATCTGCGACAAAAAATGTTTCATGTGAAACAACAGTTTTGCCCCATCCCTTTTTTCTCTTCCCTTTTCTGCCGGGTAATTCTCCGCAAACAAATTGACAGACGCAAAAAAACCGCCTGTAGGCGGCTTTTTTGCAGGGAAACGTGTATTTATTTTGACCAATTCCGAACGCGATTCATCGTGTGCTGTTTCACGTGAAACGACGCCGCGGAATGTGGCAACCAATTTAACCTGCCTGTCCGCTTTATCCGGGTTCAGGCAGTATGCGTTTTATAGGCGCTCTTTTTCGGGATTTTTAAAGTGTAATGGATGTATTCGTCATCCTCGGTTTTGCGGGTATCCACTTCGATTCCCGCGAGTTTCATCGTTGAGACCGCGCGGGAGATGGTATTCATAAAAATCCGCAAATCCTTCACGACGAACAGGCGGGTTGGCTTCGGTTTTTCCGGCTCTACCGGCTGCGCGATTTGATCAATGTATCGTTCACTCTCGCCCACATTCAGCCGTTCCTGCACAATATGTTCCAGCGCCTGGCTGATCATCATTTCATCGGACAGCTTGAGCAGCGCGCGCGCGTGCCGTTCCGTCAGACCGGCATCCAGCATTCTGCGGCGCATCGATTCACTGAAACTGAGCAGCCGCAGCTTATTCGCAATGGTCGACTGCGCTTTTCCAAGCCTCTGCGCAACCTGCTGCTGGGTCATATGGTAATGCTCCATCAGCTGATGAATCCCGGCCGCTTCTTCAAAGTAATTGAGATCACGCCGCTGCAGGTTCTCGATCAGGGAAAATACCGCGGATTTTTCATCGTCATACCGCTCAATGATCGCGGGGATCTGTTCCATGTGGAGCATCTTGCACGCCATCAAACGGCGCTCGCCCGCAATCAGTTCGTATCCGGAATCAACTTCCCGCACGGTAATCGGCTGAAGCAGACCGCTCTGCGCGATGCTGTCCGCCAGTTCCTGAAGCGCTTTTTGCTCAAACTGGCGGCGGGGCTGATAGGGACTTGGCGAGATTTTCTCGATGTCAAGCAGAACAACGCGGTTAACGGTCCGCTGTTTTAAAAGCATCCCCATCTGTTCACACGTCCTTCCAGTTTTATGTTACGCTTATGTTAACATGAAATATGCAAAAATTCCAGAACTTTCGGTCGCAATAAGCAACAAAATCCGCTGATTTTATCTTTAAATCAGCGGATTTTTTGCGATTTTTGCGGATGGTCTCGGATATTTTGTCGTGTTCTGCGATATTTTTTTTATAATAATAATACTTCTCCGGCTGTCGTCAGGCAGCGAAAAGCGCTTGATTCCCTCTACCTTTCCGCCCAGCAGCCCGATTGCTTTTGAAGACTCGGCAAGTTCGGCATCTATATCGCCGCCTTTCATTGCCGCGAACCTCCCCCCTACCCTGACAAACGGCAGGCAGTATTCGGACAGCTCCCGCAGATGGGCAACTGCGCGCGCAGTTGCCAGATCGAATTGTTCCCGGTAGGCCGGGCTTCTGCCCGCTTCCTCGGCGCGGAAGTGGATGCATGTATTTTCCTGCCCCAGCGCGTCGGAAAGCGCGCCAAGAAAAACCACACGCTTATTTAAACTGTCAAGCAGGGTCAGGTGAATATCCGGGCGGGCAATCTTCACCGGGACAGACGGAAAGCCCGCGCCGGCCCCCACGTCTATTACCTCGGCGCCCTGCGGCAGTTCCACAGCGGTCAGCAGCGC
>JAEXAZ010000241.1 GCA_023394255.1 Bacillota bacterium
GTCCATCGCTGTGTCGCTGAACAAAGATATTTCACAGCTCGGCCGGAGCGCGGAACAGGTGGCGTCCGGCTCCAATCAGGTCTCCTCGGGCTCGCAGGCTTTGGCGCAGGGCGCGACCGAACAGGCAAGTTCGGTTGAAGAACTTGCCGCGACGATCAATGAAATTTCCGCGCAGGTTAAAAATACCGCGGAACATGCGAATCAGGCCGGCAAAAAAATGGATGAGACCAGCGCCGAGGTGGACATCTGCAACCGCCAGATGCAGCAGATGGTGGAAGCAATGGCGGAGATCACGGAAAGCTCCAACGAGATCGGCAAGATTATCAAAACGATTGAAGATATTGCTTTCCAGACCAATATTCTCGCGCTGAATGCGGCTGTTGAGGCGGCGCGCGCGGGCGCGGCGGGGAAGGGCTTTGCCGTTGTAGCGGACGAGGTCCGCAATCTTGCGTCCAAGAGCGCTGAAGCCGCGAAGAATACGACGGCATTAATTGAAGGGTCTGTCAAAGCCGTGGAGCATGGGACCCAGATTGTTGGAAGCACCGCAGAATCGTTGAACAAGGTGATTGAAAGCACGCAGTATGTCGACGGGCTTGTAGAAAAAATTTCGCAGGCCGCGAACGAACAGGCCAACTCCGTCACGCAGGTCACGCAGGGCGTCGATCAGATTTCGGGCGTGGTGCAGACCAATTCCGCCACCGCGGAGCAGAGCGCGGCGGCCGCACAGGAGCTTTCCTCACACGCGCAGCTGCTCAAACAGCTTGTCAGCCATTTCCAGTTAAAAGGTGAATCCGTGCAGGAAGAAGCGGTTCCGGATAGTATTCTCACTTATACCGCTGACAATGATAAATACTGATTTTTGAACTTTCGCTGGCTGCCCGCTTTTATTTTAAAAACGGGCAACCAGCGGAAAAGCTTTCGGTAAGTGGACAAACCCGGTGCGAATGTGTTCCATATGGTATGATGACATTTACCTTATAGAATGAATGATGTTTAATTTTATCCGACAGGCGGTGCTTGGATGCAATTACCGAGAGAAAAGTTGCAGCTTCTCTATGAAAATCTATTTCAGCTCGTAGACTGCGGTGTTGGGGAGTGGGACCCGCAGACGCATAAATTCAGCGCAAATATCTATTGGGAAATCCTTTATGGCGGAAAGCCCCCTCAAACGCTTGATTTTGAAGGGCTGGTCAATTTGTTGTTCCAGTGGCACCCCGCGACAGACAGGCAGCGCTTTGTCCGCGCTTATGAAGGCAGGGAAACCTGCTATCGCACAAGCGGTTCCGTTATAGATGAACGTCAGGGCGTTAAAGAGGTCTCCGAAACATTTTATTTTTTGCGCGGCGATGACGGAACTTTGCTGAGAGTTCTTTGCTGCGTTTCCGACAGTGATCATTTTTACCTGAAAGACCGTCCGGACATAGGGCATTCCTACGACGCGCTTACCATGTTGCCCGACCGCAATTCCATGCTTGCGACACTGAGTGAGGCCGCTTTTCAGCCGGGCAGTATTTTTCAGCAAAACGCGCTTTTGGTCATCGATGTGAACCAGTTTGCCCGTGTGAACAACCACTACGGATATTCCACGGGCGATTATGTCATTCAGGAGATTGCGCAGCGGCTTGCCGCCCTAAAATCGTCGAGAGTCTGTGTTTACCGTGGGGAAAGCAATAACTTCACGATCATTTTCCGCAGCATCAGCCATGTGGATGAACTGGACTGGCTGGTAAAGCAGGTATATTCCTGTTTCGAGACGCCCTTTCCCGTCAATGCCGGCAAGCGTAAGCTCATGCTGACTGTCAGCGTGGGGGCGACCACCTTTTATTCGGACGGCGAACAACCGGATACCATTATCAGCTGTGCTTTTGCCGCACTGAAACGGGCAAAACAAAAAGGGAATTTCGGTAACAATTTCGCGCTTTTCAACCAGTCCCTGCTGGTGGGTATCCAGCAAAGGGAACGGATTATATCCGTTCTGGAGAAACATCGGGAAAATCACTGTCTGAAGCTGTTTTTTCAGCCGCAGATCAACAGCGCCAATAACCGGCTGCATGCGCTGGAGGCGCTTCTGCGTATGGACAGCCCCCAGACGGGGTTTGTGCTGCCATCGGATTTTATACCGATTGCGGAAGAAACCGGCTTAATTATTGATGTAGGATATTGGGTGCTGGAGGAGTGCTGCCGGGCGGCGAAACGATTCCACTGGCAGGGGCTTCAGTTTCATACATTGGCGGTCAATATTTCGCTTGTGCAGCTGATGTCGCCCAATTTTGTGGAAAAAGTAAAAAAAATTGTGACGGAGGCGGATCTGGACCCAAGCTGGCTGGAGTTTGAAATCACGGAATCGGTGCTGATGAATTCTGTGGAATATGGAGCTCATCTGCTGATGGAACTGAAAAAGTTTGGAATCAATATTACACTGGATGACTTTGGTTTGGAATATTCTTCCCTGAATTATATCAGGGCGCTTTCGATTGATACGCTTAAAATTGATAAAGTGTTTGTGGATACGATTTGTAACGATTCAAAGTCGAAATCAATTGTTGAAATGATTTTGAATATGGCCCGCCAGATTGGTATGGAGGTCGTGGCGGAAGGTGTGGAAACTTATGAGCAGCTTGAAGAACTGCGCAGAATGCTTTGCCCGATTATCCAGGGATATTATTTCTGCCGGCCGCTTCCTGAGTCTGAAATTACAGAAAAATATAAAATTGAAATACCCGTGCGCTGAGGCACGGGTATTTTTTGCGTGTTTGCAGATTTAAAAATAAAGTGAGGTTTTATTGGAAAATCTAATACCGTATGTTTCTGATAAACAGCAGCTTACCGGAAAGGATGGTTCGCTTGAAAACACAGGAAAAACCAAACGCCCTCATCAATGAAACTTCCCCTTATCTTCTGCAACACGCCTATAACCCCGTAAATTGGTACCCCTGGGGAGAAAAAGCATTCCAAAAGGCAAAATCCGAGGGGAAACCGATTTTCCTTTCGATAGGATACAGCACCTGCCATTGGTGCCATGTCATGGCGCATGAATCCTTTGAAGACCGGGAGGTGGCCGATTGCCTCAATGCCCATTTTGTTTCCATCAAGGTGGACAGGGAGGAACGGCCGGATATCGACGCCGTCTATATGGACGTTTGTCAGGCGCTGACCGGCAGCGGCGGGTGGCCGATGACGATTTTTATGACTCCGGATCAAAAGCCGTTTTACGCGGGCACCTATTTCCCGAAGCACAGACGTTATGGGCACCCGGGGCTGCTGGAATTGCTGGAGGCTATCCGGCAGAGCTGGGAGACTGAAAAAGACCGGCTGTATGCCGCCGGTGAGGAAATCACTGCGCTGTTTCAGCAGGGAAAAGATGCTGACAAAGAGGATCGGCTGCCGGATGGTACGTCCGCGGAGCGCGCAGCCGCATACTTTGAAAAGGCATTTGACCGGAAAAACGGCGGGTTTGGCGCCGCACCCAAATTTCCGACCCCGCATAATCTCATGTTCCTTTTGCGCTATTACCTGATCGGGAAAAACCCGCAGATTTTGGAAATGGTCGAGAAGACGTTACAACAGATCTACCGCGGCGGCATTTTCGACCATATCGGTTTTGGGTTTTCCCGTTATTCCACTGATGAAAAGTGGCTGGTGCCGCACTTTGAAAAAATGCTGTACGACAATGCGCTGCTTACGGTTGCGCTGGCGGAAACCTATGGCGTGACAAAGAATCCGCTGTATCGGACAGCCGCGGAACAGACACTGGCCTATATTGAACGGGAAATGACCTCGCCTGAGGGAGGATTTTATTCCGCGCAGGATGCCGACAGCGAAGGGGAGGAAGGGAAGTACTACACATTTACCCCCGGGGAGCTGGAGTCCATACTCGGAAAAGAGGACGGCGCGCATGTCTGCCGTTTTCTTGACATTACGCCGAAGGGGAACTTTGAAGGGAAAAGCATCCCGAATTTGCTGCAAAATCCTGATTACCAAACCGCGGATTCGATTCTCGAACGCGCAAGGCCGCGGCTGAGGGACTACCGCAGCGAACGAACGGGTCTGCACAAAGACGATAAAATTCTGACTGCGTGGAATGCGCTGATGATTGTGGCATATGCAAAGGCTTACCGGATTTTTGGAAAAATGCCGTACCTTTCCTGTGCGATACGGGCCAGGCAGTTCATCCGGAATTCCCTGACGGACAAAGACGGAGTGCTCTCTATCAGTTATCGTGACGGAAAAGTATCCGGAGCCGGGCTTTTAGACGACTACGCTTTTTTAACCTGGGCGGACCTGGAATTGTATGAGGCGACCTTTCAGGTAAACTATCTGGAAAGCGCCCTCAGGCTGGCGCAAACGGTAGCCCTGCGGTTTGCGGATGAAGCGGGCGGGTTTTTCCTCAACGCTGAAAACGGTGAACCCCTCATCTTCCGCCCAAAGGAGCAGTATGATGGGGCGATGCCGTCCGGAAATTCAGTTTTCGCCTACTGCCTTGTGAAATTGGCGGCGCTTACCGGGGAACAAAAATGGCAGCAGGCGGCCGACCGGCAGCTTGCTTTCTATAAGAAGCCGTTTTCGGAGCAGCCGGGCGCATACAGCTTTGCGCTGATGGCGCTGATGCTGTCTTTGTATCCTACAAAAGAAGCAGTCTGCGTTTTTCAGGAAGAACGGGGCGCCACAGAACTGCCCCGGGAGCTGTATGGCCTTTTTTCGCCGCAGACATCGATATTGGTGAAGACTGCGGCAAACGCGGAACAGCTTTCCAAAGCGGCGCCGTTTACCCGCGATTATTTTTGCAAAGAAGGGCAAAGGGCGGCGTTTTATGTCTGTCAGAACCAGAGCTGCTC
>JAEXAZ010000250.1 GCA_023394255.1 Bacillota bacterium
ATACTATTCTTTATACGGAATCGGGTTGTTTGTCCGTCCCAAAATATAATCGGTAGAGGTACGGTAAAAATCAGCTAAAACGACTAAATGCTCGACCGGTATCGTTTGAAACCCTCTTTCATACCTGGAATAAACGGTTTGGCTTGTGTTCAGAAGTCTGGCAATATCCTTTTGCAGGAGATCTTTATCGCTTCTTAAATCTTTCAGCCGTGGAAAAAACACACGGGCACACCTCTTTTCGCAGTACTTTTCCGTACTATTGACTTTAGCATGTGTACATGATAAGATTACTATGATAGTACTTATGAGTACTATTTAAAAGCTAAAAGAGATGAAAATTTATGCCGGATTATCAAGGCTTTGAGTTTATATCTCCAAAAAATATTTGGTAAATTATGCCATATCAAAATATAAATTGACAATCATCCGGCCATCGCTTATGATAAAAACGGGATATTTTACAAAAATATTTACGAAATAAGGGCTTATTTTGTGAGCCGCTTTATAGAAATATAGCACACTTATCTAGAATAAATTGGCAAAACCGGAGAAATCCGGTGACGCAAAATCAAGGGTCTAAACTATCCGGAGATGATAGCAGGGCAGCCGGTTGCAAACATGAGATTCGAAACCTCTGCACATTGGGCTGATAATCCTTTCAACTTTTGTGCAAGGGGGGACATGATTGAAACCAAATCGTTTAAAGGAAGACGGCGGGCGGAATACCCCTTTGATACAATATTTCGGGGTACTGGTGATTCTTGCTTTGGTGCTGCTGTCTTTTTGGAGGTTTACCAAACAGACGGAAAAATATTCACAAGAGCAGAGTAAGGAACAACTGAACGAAATTGCGCTTCAGACTGCCAATTCAGTCAGGCTGAAAATTCATGACGCCATCAGTTACCTCGCGGGAGCCACCGGCTATTTCGCGGGGTTTCATGATTTACACTCGCAAAATTCTCTTGCAATGCTCAGCCAGCTTGCCGAAACGGGGGGATTTTACGGGCTGAGGGTTGTATTGCCGGATGGAAAGGGGTATGCGTCGTCCGGCAATATTACAGATTTATCGCAGCGCGACTATTTTAAAAGGGCGATCGCGGGAGAAACCGGCATGTCCAATGCCTTTATTGCCTATGCGCCAATTTACCAGGATGGGACGGTTGCCGGTGTCCTGTGCGGCCTTTATAATATGGAAAGCTTATATACGACCACCGAAATCGCCAATTTTCGCGGACAGGTGGACTCTTTGATTTTTCAGCGAAACGGAAGCATCGTTCTCAACTCTGAAAACGCAAACAGCCCTTTTGAACGGCATGGAAATGTCTGGGATGCTTTCAGCCGCATGAAATTTGCCGGAGGCTCTGATTATCAGGAGTTTCACGCGCAGGTGCTGAACGGCGGGAACGGTTTTATCGAGTATTATCTGGATGGGGAAAAACAGATTGCCTGTTACGCGCCGGTCGGGGTCAACGACTGGTATACGCTGCATACAATATCGGCATCCACCATTGCGGTCGACATCGAACCCGTCAACCAGATGGGAGTCACTTTAATCCTGGAAATTTTCACCTGCTTTTTCATATTGGTGGCAGGGATTGTTTATTACGCAAGAAAATCCAGAGAGATGCTTCTGAATGTGAACCGGCGCCTTGATTTTCTGGCAAATGCGCTTCCCGGCGGAGTGCAGAAATGCAGCCCGGATGAAAGGGGAGAGTTTCTCTATCTCAGTGACGGCTTTATCCGCATGTTCGGCTATTCCAGAGAAGAAATTGGGCGGAAATTTCAAAACAGCTTTTATCGGACCGTTTACGCGCCGGATCTTCCAAAGGTTATGCAAAAACTTGAAAATCCCAAAACCGGTGATGTGATCGAACTGGAATACCGCATGATGACCGGGCGCGGGGAACTGGTTTGGGTGTTAAGCAAGTGTACTTTGACGAAAGATGAGCAGGGGGCCCCTTTCTTTTACAGCATCTGTATCGATGTGACCAATTTGAAAAAAATCCAGCAGGAGCTGCAGCTGAGCAATGAACGGTTCAGGATTTCCATGGCACAAACCTCCAATGTCATTTTTGAGTATGACCTTGCGCAGAACCAAATTTCGTTTGTTACCAAGACCCGCTCTATTTATGGATTGCCATCTGTCATGGAAGATATCGGCATTTGGAACAACACATTAAACCCGGAGTCTGCCGCGGAACTGGAAGAAGCGCTGGATAGGATAAGGGCCGGCGCAAAGGTTTCCGGCTGTTTGATCCAGATGCAGCGGGCAAACGGCAAAGCCGCCTGGAACCGCGTGACGCTGACGAATATCTTTAATGATTATGGAAAGCCTGTCCGTGCGATCGGCATGCTGGAGGATGTAACGGAAAATAAGGAAGCTGAACTGCGCTACGCGAAGGAAAAACAGTACCGTGCGGCAATGCTGACCGATGTGCGGTCTATTTTTGAAATCAATGTGACGCAGGACAGGTTTTCCATAGAACTTGGGGGAAGGGTGGAACAAAGACCGATACGGCTTCCCGAACGGTTTTCCGAAGCGCTCCCGGTGATGGTGGCAAAGTGCGTCCATCTAAAAGAACAGGAACTGGTTCTGCAAAATTTCAGCCTGAAAAATCTGCTGCGCTGTTATCAGAACGGGGAAACTTCTTTGGTCTTTGAATATCGCAATGTAGATGCAAACGGAAACAAACTTTGGGTATCCAATCGGACAAATCTTCTTAAAGACCCTGAAACCGGCGATATCAAGGCATTTTCTTATGTCAGGGATATCGACGAGCAAAAGCGCAAGGAGCTGGCGCTGAAAGATCAATCAGAGCGGGACCCTCTTACGGGTCTTTACAACCGTGTTGCCGCAGAAAAACTGATTACCGACTTCTTAAAAACCGAGGAACTCAGCCACGGCGGGCATGGATTCCTGATTATTGATCTGGATAACTTTAAAAATATCAATGACAGCTATGGGCATTTATCCGGTGATGCAATGCTCAGACAGGTTTCAGCGACAATCAGAGAAGTTTTCCGTGCCACTGATTTTATGGCCCGCCTGGGCGGAGATGAATTTGCGGTTTTTATGAAAGGAGCCCGGTCAAAGGAGCACATCGTCGTAAAAGCAAATGAACTTGTTGAATCGCTGCGTAAAATCCACTTGGAGGAAAAACCGGAATGTATCGTATCCTCCAGTATCGGAATTGCATTTGCTCCGGAACACGGGTCTACCTTTGAGCAGCTCTATCAAAAAGCAGACGAGGCGCTTTATTATGTCAAACGAACTGGAAAGAACTGCTGCTGTTTTTATGATGACTCCATGTCGGAAACGACAGCGGCGAATGAAAAGGAAAAACATGTCTAATATCGTGGAACTCTTGCGATTTCTGTGCTATAATAAGACAATATCATGTGGTAAAGAAGGTTGCCGAAATGCCTGAGACCATTGTGGACATTGTCGCTTGCCTCAGTTCAGCCATTCTGTATCTTCTGCTGACCGATTTGAGGTATGATATGCGCAGATCACTTGCAGCCGGAATAGGAGGCTGCCTGGTGCTCTCGGGTTTTTTTGGTTACGCAATGATGTCGGGTGTTCCTGTTGCCGTGGCAACCGCGGTTACGATGTCCCTGCCGTCGCTGCTGCTGATGAGGGTTCTGTCAAAGAGCGGAGGATGGCCGTTCCTCTTTACTTTTTGCACGGTTGATATCTTTGTGCTGGTGGTATATTTTATTGCACAGGCGGTTCTTGCGGCTTCAGGCGTGTTCCTTTTATATGTATTCTGCATGGCGGGAGGCCATGCGCTGCTTTATATACTGGTATTCCATATCAGGGCCCCCTATCTGCGGGTGCAGCGTTCTTTAAAGTCGGACTGGAACAGCCTTGCCCTTGCATCCGCTTTTTTCTATATCATGTTTTATCTGCTTGCAGGGTATCCGGTGCCGCTTTCGGAACGACCGGAATATATTCCCACTGTGCTTTTTTTCTGTGTGATTGTTTTGGCTGTGTATATGGTTGTCGCGCAGTTTATCAAGCAACTGAAAATGGCGAATGACTACCGGAAGGACGAAAGATTGCTGCGGACACAGCTTGATCTGAAAAGCAGCCAGCTGGAGGTGCAGCAGCTTTATTACCGTCTGGCTTATGTCGATACCATGACCGGGCTGAAAAACCGGACAGCCTTTGAGGAAAGAAAACTGGAGCTGGAAAAAGACTGGAAAAGCCGCTGCCCCGCCGCCTGCATTTGTCTGGATCTGAACAATCTTAAGCAGACGAATGATCGGCTGGGGCACCTTGTGGGGGATAAGCTGATTCAGGCGGGCGCGTCGGTGCTGAGAAG
>JAEXAZ010000307.1 GCA_023394255.1 Bacillota bacterium
CCATCAAGCTCAGCGAACTGGGGCTGCCCCCGGAGGAATATCAGTTGGAACGCCTGCTGGACGCTGTCCACGACGCGAGCATCCGCAAAACGGCAAGCCTCAGCGACGCGGAATTTACGGAGCTTGCGCGTATGCACAGAAAGTGAGGTGCGGGTATGGTTGCACAAAAATATATCGTCGATACGACGATGCGGGACGGCGATCAAAGTCCCGGAATCGCCATGAACCGTGCGCAGAAACTCATGATCGCAAAAATTCTGGACGACGCGGGTGTGGAACAGATCGAGGCGGGCGTTCCCGCGTCTGACCGCTATGAAGCCGATACCATTCGTCAGATCATGAAAAACCGCAGGAACGCGAAAATATCTGTCTGGAACCGGGTAAACCTAGAGGATATCCAAAAGTCAGTGGCATGCGGGCCGGATATTATCCACATCTGCGCTCCCGTCTCCTATGTGCAGATCTATTCCAAACTCAACAAAAACAAAACATGGCTGGTCAGGAATCTTTCAGCCTGTGTGGGGTACGCGCAGGAATGCGGATATGCAGTTACGGTTGGCTTTGAGGATGCCTCCCGTGCGGATATCACGTTTATGGTGACGCTTGCAAGGAAGATGAAAGAGCTTGGCGTTACGCGTATTCGGTTTGCGGATACGGTGGGCGTCCTTTCTCCCACGAGAACCTATCTTGCGGTGCGGGATATCATTGAGCAGACCGGTATTGACGTGGAAATCCACGCACACAATGATTTGGGGATGGCGGTTGCCAATTCGCTCGCGGGGGCGAAGGCCGGCGCGAACTTTATCGACACCACCATTTTAGGAATCGGGGAACGTGCCGGCAACTGTGATTTTCATAAACTGATCCATGCGGCGCAAAGCATATTTGAACTGCAGACATCCAAATTTGACGCCTTTTGCGCGCAGGAACAGATTGCCGAACTGCTTTCTTTGCATCACTGATTTTCACGGAAGTTTGGCTGATGCATCACCTTTGCCAAATTTATGGGAAGGGTGGCTTTTTATTATGGTTTATGGTAAATTTAATAAATGATACGTTTGTCTGTCCACAATAAAGAGCGTGGCAAGAAAGATAAAATGGCATGGGGGATTGGGAATGGCGAAAAAAAGGATCGTCATAGGGATCAGCGGAGCAAGCGGCGCGCCGCTTGCAATTGAAACGCTGCAAATGCTGCAAAAGCAAACGGACTGGGAAACACATCTGGTGATGTCCGGGGGAGCGGAGCGGACAATCCGCATGGAGACGGTACTGACGCCGGATGAAGTGTGCGCAATGGCGGATGTATGTTATGACAATGAGGATATAGGCGCCGCAATTGCGAGCGGAACGTTCCGCACAGAGGGAATGCTGATTGTACCGTGCAGTATGAAAACGGTCGGAGGAATTGCATCGGGATATTCCGACAGCCTGCTGCTGCGGGCGGCGGACGTTACACTGAAAGAACGGCGGAGGCTGGTGATTGCCGCGCGGGAGACCCCGGTTCATGCCATCCACCTGCAAAACCTGCTGACTTTGGCGCAGGCGGGCGTGACAGTCGTACCGCCGATGGTTTCCTACTATCAGAATCCGCAGTCGGTGCAGGAAATGACGCATCATATCGTCTGCAAACTGCTCGATCAATTCGGTATTGAGTGTGAAAATTTTTCCCGGTGGGGGGAATAGATTCATCAAAATGCAGCCGCCCGGAATTCCGGGCGGCTGCATTTTGATTCCGCTTTTGTTTTGCTATTCTCCCTTTTCAAACATTGCGTGATCTTCCACCACACCGGAACGGCCCGCCTTTCGGTCCATTTCCAGTTCGTCCCAGGCGGCCCGCCCCTTTTTCAGCAGCCAGGCCGCCTGTGCCACCGCCCGGCCGACGCCGCGCACCGTCCCCATGCCGACGGTATCGTCCGCCGCACCCTCCGACTTGCGGTCCTGCGACCAGACGGTGCCGCCGTTATAACAGCCGCCGATTCCTCCGGTCACCAGGATTTCGTTCATCAGAAAGAAATTCCCGATGATGGACAAGGCGGTTTCCTGTCCGCCATGGCGCGTTCCCCCCACGGCAATCCCACCGCCGGCTTTATTTCGGTAAGCCCCGGGATGCACCAGATAGGCGGGGCGGTTCCGGTTGAAACAGGCGGTCAGCTGGGCGGTGATGCCCATATCGTATACCGGCGATGCAATGATGAAACCGTCGGCTTCCAGCAGCTTCTGTTCCAGCTCCTGATAGTCGTCCTGAATAAAGCACATTGATTTATCGCGGATGCACCTGTCGCAGTGCAGGCATGGGCTGATCTTTTTTTGATGTACCGTCCAGAAATCGGTTGCGATTCCGGGAATCTTCTTTGCCTCCGCCAGCGCTTCTCGCAGTGCATATTCAGTCGCGCCTACGCGCGGGCTGCCGCAGATGCCCAATAGTTTGACCACGATATCAGCTCCTTCCGGGTTATTTGTTAAGACCGCGCGCGCAGAGCGCCCGGTAAACTTTTTCAGGGGTCATCGGGAGCTCATGCAGCCTGACGCCTGTCGCATGAAATAACGCGTTTGCGATTGCGGGCGCTGGGGTGTGGATGACCAGTTCCCCCAGAGATTTTGCTCCGAACGGCCCTGTCGGCTCGCTGCTCTCTTCAAAAGCGACACGGATGTTGCGCACATCCAGCCGCGTGGGAATTTTATACTGCATAAAGCTGTCGGTGATCAGGCGCCCTTTCCGGTTCCGCACCGGCTGTTCATAGAGCGCGTAGCCGATCGACTGCACAACGCCCCCTTCCGCCTGAATGCGCGCGAGGGCCGGATTGATGACTTTCCCGCAATCTGCCACCAAAACAAACTGGTGCAGATCGATTTTTCCGGTTTCCAGATCGAGGTCGATTTCGGCGAAACCGG